>USIO01000003.1 GCA_900554815.1 uncultured Clostridium sp. | reverse complement strand
TTATTTTTTTAATATTTCCTCTCGCAAATCAAGTACTGCTATGTTAAAGTAAAAAGGCAGTTGCTGGAAATGCAAACTTCTATTTAAAGTATTTACTAATAGCTTAGCTAAAAAGCTAAAATTATTTTAAATCTATTTTTGCATTGTCTTCTATAGTCCAATTGCTTTTATTATATACTCTTTTTTCCTTAGGAATAAATCCATGAATTGATGTTGCCGGATATATCCATGTGTATGCCCCTATTAAAGTCCCTGGTGAAGTTACACTATTTGCACCAATTCTTGCATAATCTCCTAAAATACAACCAAAAAAATCTGTACCTGTATCTAACTTTTCTCCATCTTCTTTTTTTAGTCGTATATTTTGTTGGTCAAACCTTCTGTTGGCAGTAATTACACCAGAGCCTATTCTTGCACTTTTCCCCAAAATACTGTCCCCAACAAATGCTAAGCTTGCGATTTTTGCTCCATCTTGAATAATACTGTTTTTAACTTCTGAATTAAATCCAATAACACACTTATTTCCTGTAATTGTTCCTGGTCTTACATAAGCACCAGGCATAATACTTACATTTTCTCCAATGTATACAGGTCCTTCAATAACAGCTCCTGGATATATTTTTGTTCCTTTGCCAATATAATAGTTTCCTATAAAAGTAATATTTTCGCCTAATAATGTTCCATGATTTTCTTTTAGCCCTTTTAAAGTTACTTCTTTTTCTAGAAAATTTTTCGCATTATTTCTCATTTCCCATATATTTGTTATATTTTTTGTTAATTGATTTATTACATTATTTTGCTCGTAGTTATTAAAATAATAATTTAAATTTAAATCCATGTACATTACCTCCAAATAATATTTTAAAATATTTATCTAACATAGTTTTCAATTTCTTTTACAGCCCTATTAATAAACTCTTCTAATTGCATTTGCCCAATATCTCCATCTTTTCTTGAACGTACTCCTACAGCATTATTTTCTATTTCCTTATCTCCTATAATTAGCATATATGTAATTTTTTGTAACTGTGCTTCACGAATTTTATATCCAACTTTTTCGCTTCTGTCATCTAGTTCTACTCTAATACCTTTTTCCTCTAATTTTTCCTTTATTTTTTTTGAATAAGGAATATGTGTATCTGCAATTGGTAATATTTTTACTTGTACTGGTGCTAGCCACATTGGAAATGCTCCTGCAAAATGTTCTGTAATAATTCCTAAAAATCTTTCAAAAGAACCTAAAATAGCTCTATGTATCATAATAGGTGTCTTTTTGTTTCCGTCTTTGTCTATATAGTATAAATTAAATCTTGATGGCAATTGAAAATCTAATTGTATTGTTCCCATCTGCCATTCTCTTCCTAAACAGTCTTTCATTTTAATGTCAATCTTTGGTCCGTAAAAAGCTCCATCTCCTTCGTTAATTCTATAATTATTCTCTCCGCAAAGTTCATTTAACACTTTTTTTAAATCAACTTCTGCTTTATCCCAAGTTTCAATTTCTCCCATATAGTCTTTTGGTCTTGTTGATAAAGTTAATTGATACTCTAATCCAAAAATTCCATACATTTTATTAATTATTTCAACAATTTCTTTTATTTCACTTCCAATTTGTTCTTCTGTTACATAATTATGCGAATCATCTTGTCTAAACATTCTTACTCTAAACAACCCATTTAATTGCCCAGATTTTTCGTTTCTATGAATAACATCAACATCATTAAATCTAAGAGGCAAGTCTTTATAACTTCTTAATTTTGATTGATAAACTTTAATAGAGTTGGGGCAATTCATTGGTTTTAGAGCTTGTTCGTTTCCATCTATATCTTTTAATACAAACATATCTTCTTTGTAATGGTCCCAATGTCCTGATGTTTTCCATAGCACACTACTATTTAATTGTGGTCCAGAAAATTCTTGGTATCCTCTTTTTTGGTGTTCTTTTCTCCAAAATTCAATTAGAGTATTTAGCATTGTAAATCCTTTTGGTAACCAGTATGCCATTCCTGGAGCTGTTTCGTCAAAAAAGAATAGTTCCAATTCTTTTCCTAATTTACGGTGATCTCTCTTTTTTGCTTCTTCTATAATATTAATATATTCTTCTAATTGACTTGCTTTAGGAAAAGATATTCCATAAATTCTTTGTAACATTTTATTATGCTCGTCTCCTCTCCAGTAGGCACCTGAAGAAGACAATAATTTAATAGCTTTTACATTTCCCGTTGCATCTAAATGAGGTCCAGCGCATAAGTCTACAAACTCGCCTTGTTTATAAAAAGAAATTTCTTCGCCTTCTGGTAAATCTAATATTAGTTCTACCTTGTATGGTTCTTGTTTTTCTTTCATTAGGTTTAAAGCATCTTTTCTAGGTAATACAAACCTTTCTATTTCATAGTTTTCTTTAATAATTTTTTTCATTTCTTCTTCAATTTTTAGTAAGTCCTCTTCTGAAAATGGTTTTTCAATATCAAAGTCATAGTAAAAACCATTTTCAATTGCAGGTCCTATTGCTAGTTTTGTATTTGGGAATAGCCTTTTTACAGCTTGTGCCATAATGTGTGAAGTTGTATGCCAATATGTCTTTTCTTCAACTTCTTTTGTTCTTCCTCCATCTAACTTAATTTTAAACATAAATTTTCCTCCTCTTTTATTTTTCTATATAATAAAAAATCCCCTATGAAAATATTAATCATTTTCATAGGGGTGCATATATACACGGTTCCACCCTAAGTTTAACTTAGTTTTAGATTATATCGTAATCAACGTTACTAGTTTTTCTAGTAAAAGCTCCGAGGTAGTTTTTTCAAATACGTTTATTTAGATAAGCTTTCAGCGTACTCACTTATCCTCTCTAAAAATAACCTTTATTTTACTTTTTCTCGTCAAATGCTTTTTATTAACATGTATTTATATTACTATATTTTTTTCTATTTGTCAATTACAGCAAAATGAATTTGAAGTTATTGTTTTATTATTTTAGATTTGATTATTTAAAATGTTGTTGATTTTACATTCATTTCGCTTTCTATAATAGTTGTTATTATTTTTACGGTTTTTTCTAAATCATTATTTTTTATAACATAATCATAAAGTCCTATTTTAGATTCTTCATAATCAAATCGGTTTAAGCGTAATTCTATTTCTTTTAGGCTTGGTTTATCTGCTCTATTTTCAAGTCTGTTTTTTAATACATCTTTTGGAACTCGTAAAAAAATGGTTACAACTTTTGCATCGTTTTTTAATAAGTCCACTAGTTCTTCTGTTCCATTTACATCAATATCTTTTACAATAATTTTTCCACTATTAATTTTTTCATTTAATAATTTTTTTGATGTTCCATAATAATGGTTGTGATGAACAGAATATTCGTATAGTTCATTATTTTTAATCATTTGTTCAAATTCTTCTGTAGATACAAAATTGTATGTTTGTCCTTCCTCATCTGTTGCCCTTGGTGGTCTATCTGTAAATGACGGTAATGTTGTAACTTGGCTCATCTTTTTTAGTAACTCTTTTTTTATTGTATCTTTTCCAGCTCCTGCTACTCCAGATAATATTACTAGCATATTATAGACACCTTACCTTCTGCTATTTCGTTTGCTGCTAATGTTACAGGTGTTTTTTCGTCAACATTAGTCAATACCATATCTCCATTAGAAATTTGTCTTGCTCGTTTAGCTGTTGCAATTACTAATTCATATCTATTTCTTGCATGTTCTAGTAGTTCTTTAACAGTTGGCTTTACTATCATTTTGATTCCCTCTTTCTCTTATAAATAGTTTTTTAATTATTTAATTTATAATTTTTTAGTTTTCCTCGCTAAAGTCTTCTTTGTCTAGTCTACCAGCAACTGTTTCTGGTTGTACTGCTGATAATATTACATGTCCAGAATCCATAATTAAAACAGCTCTTGTTCGTCTTCCATAAGTTGCATCTACTGCCATTTTGTTGTCTTTTGCTTCTTGCACAATTCTTTTAATTGGCGCAGATTCCGGGCTAACAATTGCTATAATTCTATTAGCAGAAACAATATTTCCAAAACCAATATTAATTAATTGCATTTTTACCTCCCATATTATTCTATATTTTGAATTTGTTCTCTGATGTCTTCAATAATTGTTTTTACTTCTATTACTAGTTTGGTAATTTCTAAGCAATTTGCCTTTGATGCGATAGTATTAATTTCTCTGTTCATTTCTTGTACTAAAAAGTCCATATTTTTTCCAATTGGTATGTTACTCGAAATTAGGTTTTTTAATTCTTTTATATGGCTTCTTAGACGAGTTAGTTCTTCTTCTATAGAACATTTATCTGAGTAAATTACTATTTCTTGTGCTAGTCTATTTTCATCTACTACATTTGTTTTTAATATTTCTTTTATTCTTTCCTTTAATTTTACTACATATTCTTCCACAAGTCCAGTAGAAAATTCAGAAATTTTTTCTATTTTTTCGGCAATTATCGTATTTCTTTTATTAATATCTTGTGCAATTTTTTCGCCTTCTGTTTTTCTAGAATTTACTAATTCTTGAATTGCTATATTAACTGCTATCATTAGTTCCTTTGAAAGAATATCTTCATCTTCCGTGTTTTCAATTGTTAGTACCTCTGGTAATTTAGCTATATCCATTAGATTAATATTACCTATTAAATTTGCTTTGTTAGACAACTCTTTTAGCTGTTGAATATATGTTAGAGCTAAGTCTTGGTTTATCCTAATTTTTTTTCCTTTATTACTATAATTAATAAATGTAACAAACACATCTATTTTTCCTCTGCTTATATGTTGTAAAAGTTCCTGTTTTATTTTTTCTTCCAAGTAGCTTAACATTCTTGGTGTTTTTATAGTTATATCATTATATTTATGGTTAACAGACTTTATTTCCACTTGGTAAACTCTATCTTCTATTTCATAAGTTCCTTTTCCAAAACCTGTCATACTTTTTATCATTTTTTATTATCACCTGTCTTATCCTTATTTTTTATTTGTGGTTTTTGTATTTTTTTCTCCATCAGTTTTGCTATTTTTTTCTTTAGCTTTATTTTTTGATTGGTCTTTTTTATTTTTTGAGAATATATTTTTTTTAGCTGAATTTTGTTTTAATTTATATTGTTTTTCATTTTTAGTCGAGTTAGCTATACTATCCTTATCTTCTGTTGGCTCTTCTATATTTAATTTCTTTTCTTTTTTAATAATTTCTTTTACGTCACTAATATTATTTTTATTAGCAAGTTTTATTTTTGTAGCTAATATTATTGATTTTAGTACATAATATATTGCAAAAGCTAGCGGAATTAGCATGTATAGCCTAATTATAGTTTCGGTTTGGTAAAAATATATGTATTGTATAAACAAAGTGGCTAACGCTACAAATAGCATTTCTATTCCATATATTGCAATTTCTGCAATATTTTTACGGTAAGATTTTTCAAACAGTAAAACTGCAACTATTACTAAACACATACTAAATACCCTAATGTCTGCAATAAAAACATCTTTTGTAATATTATGATATCCTAGATTTACAAAAGTAAAATACAATAATATTATAATGCCTAGTGATAAATTTTTAAAAACAGTTTGAATCATTTTTTCTTTTACTTCTTTAGGTGTTTTTTTCTTCTTTTTTATTTCTTCTATAATGTTATCTGTTTTTTGTTCTTTCATTTATATTACACTCCTTTTTTTAATGTCTAGCTTTCCATTTCATATGTAATAATACTTGTTAGCATAATTGGTGCTGTTTCTGTTCTTAGTATTCTTTTCCCTAGTGTTACACATATTGCATTGTTTTGTAATAATATTTTGATTTCATTTGGTGCAATTCCACCTTCTGGTCCAATTATACAGGCTATTTTATATGCTTCTTTGTTCATTTTCTTTAACTTCTCTAGCTGTTTTCTTAATGTATTTTGTTTTTCTTCTTCATAAGCTATTATTACTATATCATAATCTTTTAATATTTCCAATATATTTTGTAGATTAGCTATGCAATTTACTTTTGGTATGCAATTCCTTTTGCTCTGTTGAGCTGCAGATTTTGCAATTTTTTGCCATCGTTCTACTTTTTTTGTTGCAGTTTCATTATCTAATTTTACAACACATCTTTCCATTTTTAATGGTGTAATTTCGTTTGCACCTAATTCTACAGTTTTTTGAATAATAAGTTCCATTTTGTCTGCTTTAGGTAATCCTTGTATTATGTGAAGATATATTTTGTTTGTTTGTTCATTTTCGAAAATGTTAGTTATAGTACAATTAATCTCATCTTGTGTCATACTTTTTATTTGAACATTATATATTATTCCATCTACTACAATTTCTAATTTGTCTCCTACTTTGTATCTTAAAACATTTTGAATATGGTTTACTTCTTCATCTATTATTTTTATTTCGTTTTTTAAATTATTTACTTGCTCTTTTTTTACAAATATTCTTTGCATATTAGCTCCTATTATATTTTATGATTACCATTATAGCTTCTTTTTTGTTTTTTTTCAAATATTTTTACTATTTTTATTTACAAAAAAAATTAACTAATGTAAAATAAAGAAAGAAAAATATGTTCTTGGGAGTTTTCATGAAACAGTTTATATCTTATTCTGAAAAAGAAACAATTTCTTTTGCTAAAAGTTTAGCTAGCAAATTAAATATTGGAGATGTTATTATTCTTTCGGGTGACTTAGGTTCTGGTAAAACAAAGTTTACAGAGGGAATTTTAACTTACTTCGGATTAGAAAATGAAATTTCTAGTCCTACTTTTACAATTGTTAATGAGTATCATTCAAATAAATTAGATATTTATCATTTTGATTTATACCGTTTAGCAGATATTGATGAATTTTATGCAATTGGTGGAGATGAATATTTTTCAAAAGGAATTTGTATTTTTGAGTGGGGAGAATTAATTGAAGATAGTATTCCTTCTGACTATATAAAAATTACATTTTCGAAGGATTTTAAAAATAATAATTGTAGAATTCTAAATATACAAGCAAATAGTAATAGACTAAATTATTTAATAGAGGAGGTTTAAAATTGATACAATTAGCCATAGATACTTCTAGTGATATATGTTCTGTTGCTTTAGTTAAAGATAACGAACTATTAAAAGAGCTTTCTATTACAGATAATAAAACACATTCCGAAAATCTTATGCCTCTTATTGATAATCTTTTTAATATTACAAATATGAGTTTAGAACAAGTTGATTTTTTCTCTTGCTGCATTGGTCCTCGGTTCTTTTACTGGAATCCGAATTGGTATTGCTACTGTAAAGGCTTTTAGTATGGTAAATAATTTACCCACAGTTGGGGTTACATCTTTAGAGGTGTTGGCATATTCTATAAAGCAAGCAAAATGCATTGTTTCTTTAATAGATGCAAAAAATAATAATGTATATTGTGGAATATTTAATTCTAAATATGAATTATTACAAGACTATATTGCAGATTCTATTGACACAGTTATTCCTATTTTGCAAAAGCAAGAGGATACTATTTGCTTTGTTGGAAATGGTGCTTTACTACATCGTCAAGAATTAGAAAAAGCAATTCCAAATTCTATTTTTTCTAATAGCTATCAGCAGTCTGCTTTTTGTCTTGCTCAATGTGCTTATAAAAAATATATTAATAAAGATATTTTAACAGCAGATACTTTATTGCCACTTTATTTAAGAAAATCTCAAGCAGAAAGAATGAAAGGATAGTAAAAATGAGTTTTCAAATAATACCAATGACAAAAAATGATTTAGAAGAAATTAAAGATATTCTTAATGTTGAATTTGATGATTTTTGGAACTATACAACATTGTTCGCTGAACTTTCAAATAATAATTCAAGTTATTTTATTTGCAGATTTAATAATTTAATTGTACGGTTTTGCTGGATTATGGAGAGCAGTAGATGATATTCATATTACAAATATTGTTGTGAAAAAAGATTTAAGGCAAATGGGTATAGGATCATTATTATTGGAAAAACTTATAGAAGTGGCTAAAACTGAAAACGTAAATTCTATTACTTTAGAAGTTAGTTCAAAAAATGCTGCTGCTTACCAACTTTATTTAAAATATAATTTTAAAATAGCTGGCTTAAGAAAAAAATATTATAGTTCTACAGATGATGCTATTATTATGACATTAGCATTAAAATAATTAAGGAGGAAAACCAAAGATGAAAAAAGCATATGAATTGGATCCAAAGGATTTAAAGGATATTTGTAATCCTAATATTTTTAAATTTGATACAACAGCAGAATTAAATGATAATAATTTGGTCTATGGACAAGATAGAGGTATTAAAGCTTTAGAGTTTGGATTAAGTGTAAATGTAAAAGGATATAATTTATATTTAGAAGGTCCTACTGGTGTTGGGAAAACAATGTATACAAAGCATTATCTTTCTGCTCTTGCCAAAACAAAAAAAATACCAAATGATTGGTGTTACATTTATAATTTTGAAAATTCAAATGAACCTATTGCGGTATCTCTTCCAGCACGGACAAGGTAAAATTTTTGAAGAGACCATGAATAGCTTTATTAAAGATATTCGCATTGATTTAAAAAGAACTTTTAGTAATGAAGATTTTGAAAAAGAAAAATCATTAATAAAACAGGAATTTGAAGAAAAAAGAAATGTTCTTTTAGAAAAATTAAATAAAAAATCTATGCAACATGGATTTCAAGTTAAGACTGCTCAAAATGGAATATATATGATGCCTATTTTAAATGGTTCTACTATTGAAGAAGAAGAATTTGAAAAATTAGATGAAGCTACCAAAAAAGATTTTGAAGATAAGTCAGCCATTGTTCAAGAGCAAATCTTTGCCGCAATTAGTGAGATTAAAGCAATTGAAAAAGCTGCTGATAAAAAAATTGAAGAATGGCAGTCTAATATTGCTCTTCTTACTATTAATGTTCATATTAATAGCATTAAGGCAAATTATAAGCGAAACAAAAAAATTAATCACTTCTTAGATTCAATAAAAAAAGATATTTTAAAAAATTTAAATTTGTTTATTGAAGATGAAAAAGTAATTCCACAAAATGCAGGTCCAAGAGTTGAACCTCCTAAGCCTTGGCAAAATTATAGGGTAAATTTATTTATTGATAATAGTACTTTAGAAGGTGCTCCTGTTGTTATGGATTCTAACTACTCTTATAGTAATATTTTTGGTAGATTAGAATACGAGAATCAATTTGGTATGTTAAAAACAGACTATACTATGTTAAAACCAGGCTTACTTCATAAAGCAAATGGTGGATATATTTTATTTCAGGCAAAAGATTTATTGCAAAATCAAATTTGTTATGAAGCATTAAAAAAAGCTATTATGATTAAGGAATTAAGTATTGATAATAGTATGGAACAGCGTACTTCTATGGTAATGATTTCTTTAAAGCCAGAGCCAATTCCTTTGGATTTAAAAGTTTTAATTATTGGTAATTCTGATATATATCATAGTCTTTTGTCTTTTGACCCAGATTTTAGAAAGTTGTTTAAAATTAAGGTAGAATTTGAAGATGATGCTCCAAAAACAGAAGAAAATATTTTTAAATTATCAAAATTTGTTTATAGTTTTTGTGAAAAAGAAAACATTTTGCATTTAGATAAGCAAGCTATGGCAAAAATAGTTGAGTTTGCCTCTAAATTGGCAGATGATAAGCAAAAATTATCGACTAAATTTAATGATATTGGCGAAATTGTTGGCGAAGCTGCTACATGGGCAAAACTTGCTAAAGAAAAAGTTGTAACTAAAGACTATGTTCAAAAGGCACTGGATGAAAGAATTGATCGCGTTAAGAAATACGACCAAAAATATTTAGAAATGATAAAAAAAGAAACTTTATTAATTAATACAGATGGTTTTGAAGTTGGACAAATTAATGGTCTTACTATTATGACAATTGGAGATTATTCTTTTGGAAAGCCTTCTAAAATTACCGCTAATACTTATATAGGAAAAAGTGGAATTATTAATATTGAACGTGAAGTAGAATTATCTGGTTCTTCTCATTCAAAAGGTGTGTTAATTTTAAGTGGCTATATAGGAGAATTATTTGCACAAGACTTCCCTCTTTCTCTTACTGCTAGCATTTGCTTTGAGCAGCTTTATGCTGGTGTTGATGGAGATAGTGCATCTAGTACAGAGGCTTATGCTCTACTTTCTAGCCTTTCTGGTATTCCAATTAATCAGTCAATTGCAGTAACAGGTTCAATTAACCAAAAAGGTGAGATTCAGCCTATTGGTGGAGTAAACGAAAAAATAGAAGGTTTTTATCAAATTTGCAAATCAAGAGGTTTTAATGGCACTCATGGTGTTATTATTCCAAAGCAAAATGTACGTAGTCTTCATTTATCTGATGAAATTATTTCTTCTGTAAAAAGTGGTAATTTTCATATATACTCTATTTCTACTGTGGAAGAAGGAATTGAAATATTAACTGGTGTGCCTGCTGGTAAGAAAGACAAAAATGGTAATTTCCCTGCTGGTACTATTAATTATTTAGCATATGAAAAACTAAAAAAATATGCAAAACTAAGTGAAAAAAAATAAATTTTTATATATAAAAAAAGCATCCAATTATGAACTATACCCCAAAAAGTAGAGTTCAATAGGATGCTTTTTTATTGTATATTTTGGTTAAAAATATGTTTGTAATTTTTATTTTTCTGAGTTTGATGTTTCTTCTGTTTTTTCTGCTGGTTCTTCTTTAACTACATCTACTGTTTCTTCTTTAACTGTGTCTACAGTTTCTTCTACTAATGTTTCTTTGCTTTCTATTGCTGGTGCCTCTTCTGGCGCTTCTTCTGGTACTTCCTCTACTGTTTCTGGAACTACTATATCTTCTTTAACAGTAACAATATTTGTTTCAATTCTAGCTCCAACTTTTTCCTTTGTTTTAGCAGCTTTTCCTATTCTATCTCTTAAGTAGAATAATTTTGCTCTTCTTGCTTTGCCAACTCTAACTACTTCAACCTTCTCAATAGTTGGTGAATGTAATAAAAATGTTTTTTCTACTCCTACTCCATAAGAAATTCTTCTTACTGTAAATGTAGAATTAACTCCTCCATTTTGCTTTTTAATAATAATTCCTTCAAATACTTGTATTCTTTCTCTGTTTCCTTCTTTTACTCTTACATGAACTTTTACTGTATTTCCAACTTTTAATTCTGGAACTTTGTTTTTTAATTGTTCATGTTCAATTGATTTAATAATGTCCATTTTTAATTTTCCTCCTTTTCTATTTCTTCTAAGATTTTCTTATCTTTTTCAGACAATATTGTATTTGCTATTAAATCTGGTCTTTTTTTTATTGTATTTCTTAAAGATTCTTTTCTTCTCCATTTGTTAATATTTTCGTGATGTCCAGAAAGTAAAACTTCTGGAACTTTTTTTTCGCAAAATATTTCTGGTCTAGTATATTGTGGATATTCTAATAGGCCTTCTGTAAATGATTCCTCTTTAATAGATTCTTTGTTTAGTATTCCTTCTTTATACCTGCTAATAGTGTCTATTAATACCATAGCTGGTATTTCTCCACCTGTTAGCACATAATCTCCTATGGAAATTTCCTCATCTACTATTTTATCAATTACTCTTTGGTCTATTCCTTCATAATGTCCACATAAAAAAATTATATGTTCTTTTTGGCTTAGTTCCATTACTTTTTTTTGCGTTAGAACTTTCCCTTGAGGCGATAAGTATATAGTTGTTGCTTTTTTTCTGTTTTTAATAGAGCAATATGCATCATATACTACATCTGGTCTTATTACCATTCCAGCCCCTCCACCATATGGTGTGTCATCTACTTTTTGATGAATATCTTTAGAAAAATCTCTAATATTAATTATATTTAATTCTATTTTTCTGTTTTTAATTGCTCTACCAATAATACTTTGTTTTAATGGTTCAAACATTTCTGGAAATAAAGATAATACATCAAATTTCATTTTTACAACCCTTCTATTAAGTCAACAATAATCTTTTTATTTTTTATATTAACTTCTTTTATAACAGATTTTATAGCTGGTAAAAGAATTTGCTTTCCAAATTCGTCTTTTACAACATAAACATCATTACTTCCTGTAGGAAAAATATCATCTAATTTTCCTAAAAGTTTACCTTCTTTTGTATATACTTCTAGTCCCAATAAATCTACAATAAAATATGAATTTTCTGGTAATGTTACTGCATCTTTTCGGTTAATTTTTATATAACAATTTTTTAATTTTTCTGCTGTTTCTATATTAGATATTTCCTTAAATTTTAATAAAACAACATTTTTGCTATATTTTACTTCTTCAATTGTTTGTTGTATTAATTCATTTTTTTTCTCTATAAAAACAGTTTTCAATTTTTTAAATCTTGTAATATTATCTGTATATGGAATAACTTTTACAAATCCTTTTATTCCATATGTATTAACTATTTTACCAATCTCTAAATATTCTTCCAAATATATTCACCTTAACCAATAAATTCTATTGTAACTCTTTTTTGTTCCTTTGAAGCAACAGCTTTAATTAATGTTCTTATTGATTTTGCAACTCTTCCTTCTTTTCCAATTACTTTTCCCATATCAGACTCTGCAACTTTTACTTCAAATATAATAGATCTTTCCCCTTCTATTTCGTTAATAGAAACTGCATCTTTATCTAATACCAAGTTTTTAATAATTATTTCTAAAAGTTCCTTCATTATATTTCCTCCTTAAGTTCTATAAGTTCTATTTTGCTTTTTCAATTAAAGCTTTTACTGTGTCTGTTGGTTTTGCACCATTTTTTATCCATTTTTCAACTTTTTGGTTATCTAAGTTTATTTCTTCTGGATTTTTCATTGGATTGTATGTTCCAATTTGTTCTATAATTTTACCATCTCTTGGGCTTCTAGAGTCAGCAACTACAATGTGATAAAAAGGAGCTCCTTTTGCACCAAATCTTTGTAATCTTATTTTTACCATTTTTTGTTTCACCTCCTAATATATTGTATTTTTAGATTGCTTTAAATAAATATTTAGTACTATTGTATAATATATATTTAAAATTTAATAACAACTTTATCTAAATTTTTTTAAATCTTTTGGATTTATATTATTCATCATTTTTTTAATGCTTTTTTCGTCTTTCATTTTTTTCATCATTTTTTGTGTCATTTCAAAAGAAGCCATAAATTTATTTATTTGCTGTACTGTTGTTCCACTGCCTTTTGCAATTCTTATTCTCCTACTTGCATTTAATATCCTTGGATTTTGTTTTTCTTGTTTTGTCATTGAGCATATAATTGCTTCAATTTTTACAAATTCGTTATCATCAATTTTAACATCTTTTAATGCATTCATTCCTGGTATCATTTTTAATATAGAAGAAAAAGAACCCATTTTCTTCATTTGTCTTAATTGTTTTAAGTAATCGTCCAAGTCAAATGATTCTTTTCTTAATTTTTCTTCCAACTTTAAAGCTTCTTCTTCATTAAATGCTTCTTCTGCTTTTTCTATAATAGAAATAACGTCTCCCATGCCTAGTATCCTAGATGCCATTCTTTCTGGGTGAAATTCTTCTATGTCACTTAATTTTTCGCCATTTGCAGCAAACTTGATTGGTTTATCTGTAATTTTTTTTACAGAAAGTGCAGCACCTCCACGTGTATCTCCATCTAGTTTTGTTAATATTACTCCATCAATTCCTAGTTCATCATTAAAACTTTTAGCAACATTAACAGCATCTTGACCAGTCATAGAATCAACTACTAGCAATATTTCATGTGGTTTTATATTTGCCTTTATGTTTTTTAATTCTTGCATTAGTTCTTCGTCTATATGAAGACGTCCAGCTGTATCTAGTATAATAACATCATTTAATTTCGAAATTGCTTGATTAATTGCTTGTTTTGCTATAAGCACGACATCTTTTGAACTTTCGTTTGCAAAAACAGGAATATTTAATTGTCCTCCAACAACTTGTAATTGTTTAATGGCTGCTGGTCTATATACATCACAAGCAACTAAAAGTGGTTTTTTGCCTTGCTTTCTTAAAATATTTGCTAGTTTTCCAGCAGTTGTTGTTTTTCCTGAACCTTGTAGTCCAACTAGCATAATTATTGTTGGCGGGTTTGGAGTAAAATTAATTTTGCTCGATTTTCCCCCTAGCAATTCTGTTAATTCATCTTTTACAATTTTAACTACTTGTTGCCCTGGAGTTAAAGATTTTAGTACATCTTGCCCTAATGCTTTTTCTTCAATAACACTAATAAAATCTTTTACTATTTTATAATTAACATCTGCTTCTAATAGAGCAAGCTTTACTTCTCTTAGGACTTCTTTTAAATCATTTTCTGTAATTCTGGATTTTCCTCTTAATTTTTTTGTTATTTCACTTAATTTTTCTGATAATCCCTCAAAAGCCATTCTTGCTCCTCCTTTTAAATTTTCTTTAGCTTAAATTTATTTTTTTATAAAATAAATTATTTTTAAATTATTGCATTACACAATTTAATTCATTTTTTATATGTTCTAGCATGTCTGCAATTTGTTCATCTGAAAATTGAGTTTGTATTTTTGTTATTTCTGATAGTATATTTGCAATTTTCTTTTCTTGTTTAATTGTTTTCTGCATAATCTTTAACTTTTCTTCTAGCTCGAAAAGTTTATTTTCCCCCTTTTTTATATTGTCTCTTACTGCTTGTCTGGTAATATTTTTATTTTCAGCAATTTCAGATAAAGACAAATCGCTATTATAGTAGTCATCTAGGAATTGGTATTGTGTTTTTGTTAATAATTCCCCATATATTTCTAATAGGATACTAACTTTTACATTTTTTTCCATAGTGACCACCTTTCTTTTGTAATGTTAATATACTTTACACTATTTTTTTTGATTTGTCAATAGTTTTTGATTATTTTATTAAATTTATGTTAATTACTAGGACATTCTCTTTTTTAAATAACTCTTTTAAATTCGATTTTTCTTGTTGACTTGTTTGCTTCTAATATTTTTACTTTTATTTTATCTCCTATAGTAAAAATTTCTTTTGTTTTTTCTCCTGCTAGTGTTTTTCTTTCTTCATTATAAATATAATAGTCATTACCTAGATTTTCAAATTTTATTAATCCTTCTATGGTATTTTCTAGTTCCACAAATAAGCCAAATTCTGTTACTGATGAAATTATACCTTTATATTCCTTTCCTATTTTATCTTGCATATATTCTGCTTTTTTTAAGTCTTCTACATCACGTTCTAATTTTGTTGCAAGTTGCTCTTTTTCGGACGATAATAATGCATATTTTTCTGAATTTAGCTTTAGTTTTAGCAGTTCTTTATCATTTATTTTGTAATTGCTATTTAAATATGTTGAAATAACTCTATGAACAAATAGATCTGGATATCTTCTAATTGGAGATGTAAAATGGCAATAATATTTGCTAGCAATTCCAAAATGTCCTTTATTTGTATTTTCGTATTTAGCCATTTTTAATGTTCTTAAAATCAAAGTAGATATTACTTTTTCCTCTGGCTTTCCTTCTATTTGCTTTAATAGTTTTTGTATTGATTTTGGTTCTACTTTGTCGTTTTTTAATTCTATTTTGTACCCTAAATTAAATAAAAACTTATTTAGTTCTTGTATTTTTGCTGTATCTGGTCTTTCGTGAGTCCTATAAATAAATGGAGAATTTAATTTATAAAAAGTTTTTGCAATTTCTTCATTTGCTGTTAGCATAAATTGTTCTATTATTTTGTTTGCAATTGTTACTTCATATTTTTTTACATCAATTGCTATTCCATTTTCGTCTAATGTAATTTTACTCTCAGGAATGTCTAAATCCAAATACCCTTTAGCTAATCTTCTTTTTTCTAAAATAATAGCTAATTCTTTCATTATGTTAAAATGTTGAATATAATTTTCATATTTTTTTAGGATTTTCTTGTTTTTTCCTTCTAATATTTCAAAAACATCGTTATATGTCATTCTTTTTGTAACATTAATAATTGCTTTATAAATTTTAGAAGAAATAATTTTTCCTTTTGAGTCAATATTTATACTAATTGATAAAGTAAATCTGTCTTCTCCTTCATTTAAACTACATATACCATTAGATAACTTTGCAGGTAACATTGGTATTACTCTATCTATTAAATATACACTTGTTCCTCTTCGAATTGCTTCTTTGTTTAAACTGCTTCCCTCTTTTACATAATAGCTTACATCTGCTATATGAACATGTAAATTATATGTACCGTCATTTAATTTTTCTACAGATACTGCATCATCTAAATCTTTTGCATCTTCATCATCAATAGTAAATATTTCTTTATTTCTTAAGTCTACTCTATTTGGAATATCTTTTTTTTCTATTTTATCATCAATAAATTCTAATTCATTTAGCACTGTTTTAGGGAATTTGTTTGGTAAGTTATATTCTTTTATTAAACATAATATATCAATTCCATTTTCATTTATGTTTCCTATTGTTTCTATTATTTTTCCTTCTAACTTTTTCCCTTTTGATGGTTGTTTTATTATTTCTACTAAAACTTTTTGGTTATTTTTTGCATTACCTATATTTTTTTTAGAAATGAATATATCTGTTGGTACTTTTTTTCCATCTGGAATAACAAATCCAAAATTTTTGTTTTTAGTAAATGTACCAACTACTTTTTGTTTATCAAAGAATAAATTCTTTTCTTTACTTATTTTTTTAATTAAATTTTTTCTTCTTTGTTTTTTAGTTTTATTAAAAAATTGTTTTTTGCTTACTTTTTTCATATATTTCCTTTCGAGTAGTATAATTTTTTTATTAATAATATCCCCCAAGTTAAACTCTGGGGGATATTTATTATTATATACTGTTTTTTTACATTACATACACAATGCTAAGAACAATAGTTAATATTGCAAAAGTAATTCCTAATATAACTGTCCACTTTTTTAATTTTCCTTCTTTTGTCCTACCTTTATTCTTTTCATAAAAATTATTACTTGAAGATCCTACAATTGTTCCAGAAGCGCCTGCATCATCTTTTGATTGTAACATTGCAACAATAATTAGTGCTAAGCAAACAATTGTATAAGCTCCTATTAAAATGTACTTTACTATTTCCATTTGTGCCTCCATATATCATTATTTAATAATAGATATTTTAGCATAGTTTATTATAAAATGCAAATAAATTTGCAAAAAACTTATAGTTTTAGTATAATATTTTTATGAAAAAATTAGTTGTGAATAAGCAATATAATAAAAAAAATTTAATAAATTTTTTATTAGATAGTTTTGATCGGTTTAAATATCAATACTATTTTTAAAGCACTTCGTAAAAAAGATATTCGCATAAATGGAAAAAGGATTTCTTCAAATATTGTTCTAAATACAAATGATGAAGTAATTGTCTATATTGAAGATAAATATTTATTTCAAAATTTTGAATTTGAAATTATTTACGAAGATTCTAATATTATAATATTAAATAAGCCTGTTGGCATTGAAGTAATAAGTGAAAATAGCAAAAACAGTATTACAAGGCAATTGCAAGAAAAATATTGCTCATTTAAATTCCCATATCCGGCTCATAGGTTAGACAGGAACACTTCTGGTTTAATGATTTTTGCTAAAAATTTAAAAACTTTAGAAATATTATTTGACAAGTTTAAAAAACATGAAATTGAAAAATATTATGCTTGTGTTTGTGTAGGATGTCCACTTAAAAAAGAGGCTAATTTAAATGCTTTTTTATTAAAGGATAATAAAAAAAGTATAGTTTATGTTTCTAATGTTCCTAAGAAAAATTATTTGCCAATAGAAACTTATTATAAAGTATTAAAAATCAATAAGCAAAAAAATTTGTCTTTGCTCCATGTATTAATTAAAACTGGAAGGACACATCAAATTAGAGCTCATTTAGCTTATATTGGTTATCCTATTTTGGGTGATCGGAAAATATGGAATTAATAGTATTAATAAGTATTATAGAATAAAATATCAGTTGTTACGTAGTTACAAATTAAGTTTTCAGTTTTTAAGTGATGCTGGGATTTTAAATTACTTAAATGGCATGAGTTTTGAAATTAATTATGATGATTTTTCTTCAATAGTAAATACTTAAAAAGGTCAATATAATAAATTATATTGACCTTTTTGAGTATTTAATTAAATTAATCCTTTTTCATGGAATCTTTCTAATGTAATAATAAACATAGCATGAGACCATCCAAGTCCTATTACCCATTCAGGTTGCATTGTTTGATTATTAATTTGTTCTCCTAGTAGCCCATTTTCTAAACTTGTAGTTACTACATAGTCAAAGCTTTCTTTTGCTTTTTTATTTTCTCCACTTTCTAAATAGTAATTGGCTAACCACAAGTTAGATATTACCCATGGGTTATTACCTCCTAAGTAATTATCTTGTTCATAACGTAAATAACCACCTTTATATGTTCTTAATGTTAAATTCATTTTTTCTATTGTATTTGTTATTTTCTTTTCTTTTGGGCTTAACATTTTATATGGGTATACTAGCCCTAATAGGCTTATATCCATTTTTCCATCTTTGTTTCTTACAAAACTACCTTTGCTTTCATCATAAAAATTATTTATAACATATTCTTTTATATTTAATCTATACTTTTCTAATGTATCGTTAGTTTTACGTATTTTTTCTAATTTTATTCTATTATTTTCGAAAATAGGTATAATAGTTTCATTTATTTTTATCATACTTGTAAATGCTGCAAATATGCTAGTTAGTGAATATGCATGTATTCCTTCGTTTTCTTCCCATATATCATAAGATTTTGGCATTTGGTATTTTTGTTCTAATATGTCGTCCATATACTTTTTTAAATATTCAACAGCTTTTTCACACATTTTTAATGTATCTTTTAGGAACTTTATGTCCTTTGTATATAAATAATGTTGGTAGACTCCATATACTACTGATGCTGTTTCATCAATTTGGTAGCCCCACGAAGGAGCTAATCTTCCATCTGTAAAGAAACGTTGTTCCCACATTCCACTTTTGCTTTGCGTGTTTTTACAAAAATTTTTGTAAAATTTTTCTGTTATATTTTCCATTCCCAATAAATCCATTGCTTTAGCAATAAAAATAGCATCTCTTGGCCAGCAGTATGAATAACGGCCACATTTGGTTTTAGCTTCGTCAACTTCTATACCTGCTGATATTCCTCCTGTAGAATAATTTGTTAATAATGGATATAGTAAAATTGTTCTATTATAAATTCTTTCTACTCTATTATTATATGGATTAGTTCTATCTAGTTTTATATCTATTTTTTTATGGTCTTTTACGTATTTTCTCCAGTATTTTTTTACACTATCATATTCTTTTTGAACATCAATTTTTTTTATTCTTTCAATATCGTTTTCTATTTCATTAATATTATATTTTTCGTTATTTTCTTGTATAAATACAAATATTTCTATTCGTTTTGTTTGGTTTACTTTAATAGTTCCTAAGTCATAACTAATTGCAGAATCATTAGACATTCCTATATAGTCTTTATCCCAAATTACTCCATCTGTAATATTTTCTTTTACATTATTAATTTGAGATGATAATAGCTTTTCTTTTGAAAAAATGCAGAAATTATAGTCATGTGTATATTGTATTAATGTATTAGAAGTTTCATATCCACTTACTTGGTTGTTATTATTAGTTAATAAACTAGAATGAATTAAAAAATTGGTATTTAATTCAATATTACTATGATTTGTTATTTCGTATCTTCTTACTAAAATATTTTCTTTCATCATAACAAAATCTGTTTGAGTAATATTTACATTAAAATAGGTATTATATATTTCTGTTTTTAAAATATTTGTATCTTCTACATAGTATTGTTTATATACATTATTTATATCATTATGTAAATAGATTAATCTAGAATCATTGAGTTTAATACCTACTCTAAAAAATTCTATAAACTGTCTATAATCCGCATTTGGGTATAATACTCTTAGCATTTCTCCAGTTTTGCTATAACTAACCACCATATTTTTATTTCCAATAATTGCATCATTATAGTATTTAGTATTCATCATATGTTTCTCCTTATTTTATTATAGTTTTATGATATAACATTTACAATTTGTTGTTCTAGTGCATGAATTTTCTCTTTTAATTTTAAGATTTCTTCATCACTTGTATCTTCAGATAATTTTTCGCTTTTTACAATATTTTTCATTTCTTCAACTTCTGCTTCAATATTGTCTAATTTTTGCAATATTTCTAAACGAATAAATTTATATTTTTCTGGCATTTCAAGTCTATCTCTTACTTTTATATCTTCTGTTAATTCATATACTTCTCCAAATTCTGGAATCGTAACTGGAATATGAGTTTTTTCTAAGATTTTTTGTTTTAAGACAATTTGGCCTTCTGGTTCTCCATGGACTAAGAAAATATGTTTTGGTTTTGTAAAAAAAGAATAAATAAAATTCATAAGCCATTCTTGGTCTGCATGTCCAGAATACCCTTCAATATACTCTACTCTTGCGTTTACAGCAATTTCTTCTCCAAATATTTTTACCTTTTTGGCTCCATCTACAATAGTTCTTCCTAAAGTTCCTGGTGCTTGGTATCCAACAAATAAAATTGTACTATTAGGATTCCATAAATTATGTTTTAAATGGTGTTTAATTCTTCCCACCTCACACATTCCACTAGCAGAAATAATAATACTTGGCTCATTACTTTCATTTAATGCTTTTGATTCTTCTGCAGTTCTAGTAAATCTTAATCCTGGAAAGTCTAATGGGTTTTCTCCACGTTTTATTTGTTCTTGTACTTCTTCTTCAAATAAATCCATATTCTTTTTAAATACTTCTGTTGCAGATATAGCTAGTGGGCTATCTACATATACTGGTACTTTCATTAATTCTTCATATTTTTTATAGAATTCTTCACTAGCTCCATTTTGTTTTATTTTATCTAATTCATATAGTATTTCTTGAGTCCTTCCAACAGCAAATGACGGAATAACAACAGTTCCATCCTTTTCCAATGTTTCTGATACAATATTTAAAAATAAATTCGCTTTTTCGTCATTTCTAATATGTAATCTATTGCCATATGTAGATTCCATTACTAAATAGTCTGCATCTTCAATCATTGTAGGAGAGCCTAAAAGAGGAATATCATTATTTCCTAAGTCTCCTGTAAATACAATTTTTTCTGTTTTACCATTTTCTGTTACCCAAATTTCTATAATACTTGAGCCCAACATATGTCCTGCATCATTAAATCTAACTTGTATATTTTCAGCCACATCAATTATTTCATCATATTTAACTCTTTGGAATATCTCTAGTGAATTAATAGCATCTTGCGCTGTGTATAGTGGTGGCATAGGAGGTTTACCTTCTCTTTTCCTTTTTCTGTTTTTCCATTCTATTTCAACCTCTTGAATATGTCCACTATCTGGCAACATAATTTCACATAAATCGCATGTTGCTTTTGTTGCAATAATTGGATTATGGTATCCTTCATTATATAGTTTTGGTATTCTACCTGAATGGTCAATATGAGCATGTGTAAGTAGCATAAAATCAATTTCATTTACATTAAATAAAAATGGAGCAGAATTTTCTAATTCTTCAACTGATTGTCCTTGATACATACCACAATCTATCAAAAATTTTTTTCCAGCTCCCTCTACTAAAAAATTAGAACCTGTTACAGTTTTAGTTGCTCCTAAAAAAGTAATTTTCATATATCCTCCTATATAAATAATTTTAATTTTTTATTAAATTTTACATTATATTCTTCTGTTTTATATGGTATTTTTTCTGTTTTATCTATAATTTCTTTGTCGAAAATATTAATATTTAGCAAAGTCTCTTCTTTTTCTAGTGAAATCATAATATTTTCCATATCTATAATATTTGTATCTACAACTTTAGAAATAATTTCGTAATTATATTCAATATCTTGGTTAAAAATTTGTAAAACTTTGTTTTTACAAGCTTTTGTAATAATTTTTTTCTGAGTTTGTTCTATTAGTTGTGTTAATTCTGGTAATTCTTCTATATTAATTGTTTTATTATTTATGTTAATTACTATTAATTTATAGTATCTAAATTTATAAATCAATTCTATTAAATCCTTTTTTAGTTCAATTTTATCAATAGAATAATTAATACAATTAATAAATGTTTTTTGTAGTTTAATAATGTATTCATATATTATTTCATTTGTTATACTGTTAATTGGTAGATTTTCTATAATCTTAATTTTTTCCTTTAATTGGTTAACTTTTTTTATATAATTTTTAGGATCTAATACTTGGTTATATTCTTGTAGTTTTTGAATTAAACTTTTTCTGTCTTCTTCTATAATGTCTTCTAAACTACTAATGCTAATTATTTTTTGTTCATCTGGTAATTTTGCATTTTTATCTTCTAGCTCTTGTGTTAATAATTCTTTATTATTTAAAATCTTATCTATTATTTTAATTTTGTCTTTTATTTTTTTCTTTTCTTCATAAATATTTTTTAAAAATTCATTTTTGTTTTCTAGCTTTTCCAATTCCTTTTTTAAGTTTTGAACTTTTTTTATAATATTTTGTTTTTTTTGCTTGTTTTGGAATGCCAAAATTAAACATAAATTACAAATTTGAAAATATAGTTCTTCTGATGTTTTTCTTATTTGTTCTATATAATCAATAGATTTTCTCCTATCTCTTTTCCATTCGTAAAGGAAAGTATTTCCTAGTAAAAATCTTAAGTTTTGATAAATTAAATTATATATACTATTTCCTGTTACATCTGTTCTAATGCTCCAAGACCAACCATCAAAACTAGTAATAATTTCTTTTTTGTCTAATTCATATCCTATTTCTAGCATTGGTTTTAAAGCGTCTGAAAATATTTCATATTCATTTGTAATATAAAAATTTTTTTTAGACATTCTTAATATAGCGTGGAATAAGCATTGTTCATTCGTATAAGAAATTATTTTTTTGTTTTCCGGCTCTACCATAAAGTAAGCATTATGCTTTGCTAATATATCTTCTTGGTTTTCTGTTGGATTAATTAGTTCTATTATATTGCATTCTTCCTTAATAGTATAAATAATACTTTCAATAAAGCCATCTTTTTCTGTCACATCTCTTTTTGTCATTAAATAATCTTTATAAGCCATTTCGATTTTATAAAACATGCTTAAAATAAGGTTTTTAACATTACTAGAAAAACTCTTTTTTTCTAAAATTTCTTCAACTTCATTATTGTAGTCTTTAAAATTTAGTTTTGAAAAAATATTTTTCTTATCCATTGTATCTCCCTTTTTATTTTGTCTTATTGTACATAAAATAATAACCAAAAGTAATATTTTTAAAATTATTACTTATACCTGGTCTGAAGGTTTTTCATTATTTTCTCCGCGTAGTCTGTCCCATTTTTAGTTCTTGCCATCTTTCTTTTGTTACTAATACCTCTCGAGGTTTACTACCTTGGTAACCAGAAATAATTCCCCTTTGTTCCATTTGGTCCATAATTCTGCCAGCTCTTGCATATCCAACTTTAAACCTTCTTTGAATAAATGATGTAGATGCTTGTCCGAGATTCAACAACAGTATCAATTGCTTCCATTAATAATGGATCAGAATCGTCTTGACTGTCTTCTTCTATTTCTTTTTCAGATTTATTAGCATTTTCAATTGTTTCCAAAATATCTTCACTATAGGAAACTTCCCCGTTTGATTTTAAGAAATCAACTATTTTTTCTACTTCTTTGTCTGATATAAAAGCTCCTTGTACTCTAATTGGTTTTGGAATTCCAACTGGGGCAAAAAGCATATCTCCTTTGCCTAATAAATTTTCTGCACCAACACTATCTAAAATTGTTCTTGAATCAACTCCAGAAGAAACTGCAAATGCAATTCTAGATGGAATATTTGCTTTAATAATTCCTGTAATTACATCCACAGAAGGTCTTTGAGTTGCAATTACTAAGTGCATTCCTGCTGCTCTTGCCATTTGAGCCAATCTACAAATAGCATCTTCTACATCATTTGGTGCTACCATCATTAAATCTGCTAATTCATCAATAATAATAACAATTTGAGGTAGTTTTTCTCCACCATTTTCTTTTTCTAGTTCTTCATTGTAGCCTTTAATATCTCTTACACCCTTTGCTGCAAAAAGGCTGTATCTATTTACCATTTCTTGTACTGCCCACGATAAAGCTCCTGCTGCTTTTTTAGGATCTGTTACCACGGGGATCAATAAATGTGGTATTCCATTATATACAGATAATTCTACAACCTTTGGATCTACCATTACTAATTTTACTTCACTAGGTTTTGCCTTATAAATAATACTTGTAATTAATGTATTAATACATACACTTTTTCCAGAGCCAGTAGCACCTGCAATTAATACATGTGGCATTTTAGCAATATCTGCAATTATTTCTTCTCCAGTAACACTTTTTCCCAAGGCAAATGCTAATTTAGATTTGTCGTCTTTAAATTTTTCTGTGTCTATAATATCCCTTAAATGTACTATTTCTTTTTCTTTATTTGGAATTTCTATTCCAACAGCTTGTTTCCCTGGAATTGGAGCTTCAATTCTAATACTTTCTGCTGCCAAGTTTAAAGCAATATCGTCTGCTAAGTTGGCTATTTTACTTACTCTTACACCTTCTGCTGGTTTTAATTCATATCTTGTAATTGCAGGTCCTATAGAAACATTTTCTACTTTTGCAGAAACACCAAAACTGTATAAAGTTTTTTGCAATTTTGTTGCTGTATCTGTGACTGCCTTTTTTCCCCCCTTCATTTGGGTTGGCTTTCCTTCGCTTAGTAACTCAATTGGAGGGAATTCGTAGTGCTCTTCTTCTACTGTTAAAGTATGTTCTAATTGTAATACTTCCTTTGTTTTTTCTTCTTTAATTTCTTGTTCTTTTTTAAATAGGTTTTCTAATTCATTTGGATTATTTTTCTTTTCTGGAATAAGATTTGCATCATGTTCATATTTTTTAGGTTCTTGATGCATCTTTCCTAAATTAATTGTAATTTGATCTTCTAATACTTCTTCTGGTATTATGTGCTTTTTAATATTTTTTTGTTCTTCACTTAGTTTTAATTTAAGTTCTTTGTTTTTTATTTTTTCTTCTTTTATTTCTTCTTTTTTCTCTTCTGCTTTTTTTACTGCCGAAGCTAAAAACTCCGAAGGTTTAATTCCAAACATAAATACAAATAAAATAACTAATACTCCTATAGATAATATAACTGTTCCTACTGGACTAAGCATATTGCTTAGTGGTATTGCAATGACTGTGCCTATTGCTCCTCCACCTACATTTTTACTTCCTAATTCATATCCTTCTTCTATTGCAGCTAAAAATCCATTATTATTTGTAATATTTCCATTAGAAATTTGATAAGTAGAAAGTATTACTGTTATACAAATTAAAAATATTGCACATTGAACTAGTTTAGAAACTATATATTTTTTATCATCACATGCAATATAAATAGCCACTGCAAATGTAGCAAGTGGTAAAATATACTTTATGTATCCTATTAGTCCACCTAAAATAGGATTAATTGTTTTTCCAATAGTTCCTGCTGATCCATAAATTAAAACAGCAAACAAAACAGATAGAACAATTAGTGCTACTACAATTACATCTTTACTTATAGCTTGTTTTTTCTTTTTTCTTCTTGCCACTGTTTTTTATTCCTCCTTGAAAATTTGTTCTAACAAATTTTGTTTTTAGTATGTCATTATAATAAAAACCAGAAATCGGAGAGAAAATTCTCTTATTTCTGGTTTGTTCTTAACACCGACTTTATTTTAATTCTCTTCTATTATTTTGAATTGTTTTTAGAGCTTCTTCTAATGTTGCTTCTAGTTCCATCAAAACATTATCTGCATAGTCTTTTGTTCCTTTAGAAATTTCTCTAGACATTTCGTTTGCAGTTTCTATAATTTCTGCTTTTTGTTCATAAGCTTTTCTGGTTATTTCGTGTTCATCAATCATAGCAATTATTCTATTTTCTGCTTCTTTTACAATACCGTCTGCTTCTTTTTGTGCTTCTTCAATAATACGCTGTCTTTCTTCTTTTACCCATTTTGCCTGTTTTAATTCATCAGGAAGTTTTAGTCGAATTTCCTTTATAATTTCTAGTATTTCTTCCTTATCTACAATTCCTTTTCCAGAGAAAGGTATGCTTTTGCTTCTTTCTAATATATCTTCTAAAGTTTCAAGTAGTGTGAAAATTTCCATTAGTTTTTTTACCCCTTTCGACTCAAAAATAGCAGTTTGACTCTGCCATATTTTCTAGCGTCATCAATTTTTATATTTATTTTTTTTAATTTATCTTCTTTTTCTTTGGAATCTGTCTCTAATATAATAAGTCCATTATCTTGTAATAAATTGTTTTCTAGTATAAATATAATTGCTTCAATATCGTAATTTGTATTGTATGGTGGATCTAAAAAAATAATATCAAACTTTATATTTTTTAAGTCGTTTAAAACTTTATTATAATCTTTTACAATTAAGCTTGTTTTATCTTGCATTTTAGTTTTTTGAATATTTTGTTTTATTATATTTGCTGCCTCATAGGAATTTTCTCCAAGGTAAGCATACTTTGCACCTCTACTTAAAGCTTCTAACCCTAATGCCCCACTTCCAGCAAATAAATCTAATATAACAGCATTTTCAAGTTGAAAATTAATTTTATTAAATAAAGCTTCTTTAACTCTGTCTAAAGTTGGTCTTGTATTATCTCCTTTTAAAGTATACAGTTTTGTACCTTTTGCAATTCCACTAATAATCCTCATATTTTTCCTTAAATAATACTCAATATATTTATATTTTATTAAATAATATTAATATGTCAATATTATTAACACAATTGTAACATAGTTTTAATACGGCTGTAACAATATTACATAATATGCATGTATTATATCTTATTATATGAGTTTTGGCAATAATTACAGCAAAAAAAGTCCCTTAAATATAAAGGAACTTTTTTGCTATTTATTTAATTATGGATATAGCAATACATTATATATGTGAAGGTTAACTCCCATACATTATTGTCTGTTACTTCTACCATCGACCTACTATTTAATTCATAAATTAAGTCTCCTAATGTGTTTTTTTCTTTTTCTGCACTTTCGTTCCATTTGCTTGCTGCCTCATTTGCTTTACTAAATATGCTATCTTGCCCTGTTGCTAGGCTTATTGCCACTCCTGCTAGTATCATTAGCACTATTATTGTTATTACTAATGATACTAGTGTTATTCCTTTTTTACTTTTTGTTTTATACACTTTAATTTCCTCCTTTATTTCTGCACTTTTATAATTCCTATAGTATGTTCTTTTAAGTATTGTTTTATTTGTGTTTATAATTGATTTGTTATTGTTAAAGTTGTAATTTTAAAGTTTATAGAACTGCAAAAAAAACGCCTATGTTTTTGCATACTACAAAAACGATAGACGTTTTACCTATCTTATTCTCTTTTATTATATTTTACTTGTGTGTGTGTGTGTGTGTGTGTGTTACTCTCCCAACGCTTTCCAGTTTTTTCATGTTTTACTCCTTTTATATTATTTTATCATATGCAAGAATTGTATATATTAGTTATTTTAAAAGAATAAAGTATTTTCCTTATCCTTCTTTTATATCTTTTAATAATTCTAACTGAGAAATTAGTAGTGCTTCTATTTTTGCTTTATATACATCAATTTGTTTTTTTACTTCTTCGAATTCTTGTTTTTTTGCAATAATTTGTGTATTTAATTCCTCTATAGAAGACTTTGCTTCTAATTGGGCATTTTTTAATATTTGGTCAGCTTCTTTTTGGGCAACACTTTTTACTTCTTCTGCCGTTGTTTGTGCAATCATTAATGTGTTTTGCAATGTAGTTTCTATATTTCTATATTTGCTTAGATTGTTTTCCATTTCTTCTACTTTTGTTTTTATCTCACTATTTTCTTTATATAATTTTTCGTAGTCAGCTGTTAGTTCATCTAAGAAATCATCTACTTCGTCTACATTATATCCATTCATCATTTGCTTGGAAAATTTTTTGTTTTCTATATCTAAAGGTGTTAGCATGGTTTCCTCCCTATTTTAATTTTTTAATATGTTTAAATTATTTTAACCAAGATACAGATAATTTATTTTTTATTTCTTCTCTTGCCATATCATTTACAATTTCATAATTAAAAGGTGCAACTAAAAATATTGAATTAGATATTTTTTCAATATGTCCATCTAAAGCATGAACTGCTCCGCTAATAAAGTCAACAATGCGTCTTGCAACATCTTTGTTAACATACTCTAAATTTACAATAATTGATTTTTTTTCTTTTAATTCATTACAAATTTCTTCTGATTGTTCAAAACTAGTAGGTTTACATATTTTCATTTTAACTTGTGTTTGTGGCATATTAACTACTTTATTTTTTCTGCCAAAAAAACCTTTTTCTTGTTCTTCTTGCTCTTCTTCTTCGTATCCATATGCATTTTCTACTTCTTCTTCCTCTTCTTCTGCATTATTATCTGCTCTAAAAAAGTCTAAAACTCTGTTTACTACTGTATTACCCATTTTAAAAAACCTCCTAAAATTTCTCCTTGGTATTGTGATATAATAAGTATCTATCTTTTTTATTTTATTGTCAATACCTTGATTTGTTTGTAATGTAAAATTAATATCTCTGTAATATTTTTGTAACAATTACTCATTTAATAGTATTTCATCATATAAAGCAATTTTTTTCATATTTAATATTTGTTTATCTGTATAGCCTAGTTCTTTTAATTCCTCGGTTTTATAACTGCCAACAATTGAATAATTTTCGTTTTTCCTTAATATTTTTACTAGAATTTTGTCTAAATATCCCGCTCTATTTCTAGTTACATATGCCAAATCTCCTTCCAAAGTTATAGCTGAATTTGGGATTTTTAGTCCCTCATCACTCCACCATATTACTTCTATAGAAACTTTTCTATAGCTAATTAGTTCTGGTAAGTATTGGTTTGTTTTAAAAATAATAACTCTTTTTTGATTTTCTTCTACAATATGTACTATTTCTGCATCAATTTCCTTAGATGAGGCTATTCTTAGTTCTAAGTTATCTCCTACTTCTGATTCTTTTGCTTCTTTTGAATTCATAATAGCTGCTATATAAAATTGAAAGTTATTAATAACTTTTCCACTTTCTTCATTTGATTCTATAATTTGTCCTGTTCGTAAATTTAAATCTTCTAATAGTTGACTATTAATATTGCTAAAATCATTTGGAGTTAAAACATTTTCTAGTCCATCTACTTTATAAGAAACTATTCCAGCATTTTCTGAGATTATGCTTTCTGTTCCTGAATTTAGTTGGTTTTCATATTCTGCTCTTTCATTAATTAGTTTTTTTACATAAGATCCAGATGAACTAGCATCTCCAACAATTTGTGCTTTTTTTGTAATTGATTCTTCGATTTCTTTTTTTATTTCATTAATTTTGCTTAAAGAATTTTTTCCATATAATTCATTTAATTTTTCGTCTATTTTATTTTCTAATATTTTTATATCACTAGGATAAACTGTATTTTCTTTTTGTAGTGCTTCATCTATTTTTATATCTAATTCTTCTATCTTTTTTATTAAATCGTTTTCGCCTTTTGTATAATATCTAAATACAATTCCTCCTTTTTCTACTCTTTCGCCTTCTGTTTTTATTTTTACCATACCATTTTTATAATTTTGCCCTTTTAATACTGTTTCTTCTCTTATAATGTATCCGAATACAATCTTCTTCCTGACTAAGTATTCCGATTTTCCACCATAAATATATTTGTTGGTTTTTTTACTAATCCATATAAAACTATAATAAAGTAAATTCCAACTCCAGCTATTATGCTAATTAAAATTACTTTTTTCCAATTTATATTTATGTTTATGTTTTGCTTTTTTTTAGTTTTAGAAAGCTGTTCTTTCAAAAGCGTTCTCACCTCATTTGTTCTATAATTATAGAAATATTTTTTTCTAAATCGTCCATTCCATTTAGCCAAATAATATTTTTATTTTTTCGAAACCATGTAAGTTGCCTTTTTGCATATCTTCTACTTTCTTGTTTTATTTTGTCTATCATTTCTGTTTTTGTTATTTCCCCATTTAAATATTGCTTTGTTTCCTTATAGCCTAGTCCCTGTAGTGCCGTTGGAAAACTTTTGTATTTAATAAGTAAATTTTTAACTTCCTCTATTAGTCCACTTTTTATCATGTTATCTACTCTTTTATTTATTCTATCATATAAAATTTCTCTATCTATGTATATAGCAAAAGCTTTGTAATTATATGGTGTCTGTATTTTTCTAGATTCTATTTCTTGTTCTGTCTTTGTTTTCCCTGTTTGATGAAAAATTTCCAAAACACGCATAATCCTTTTTTTATCGTTAATACTAATTTTTTTCATTGATTGTGGATCAATTTCTAGAGCTTTTTTATATAGTGCTTCTAGTCCTTGTTGTTCTATTATTTTATTTAAATGTTCTCTATATTTTTCATCTAATATTAATTTTGGATATTCTATATTATAAATAAGAGAATCAATATATAAACCTGTTCCACCTACAACTATTGGTGTTTTATTTTTATTACAAATTTCTTCAATTGCTTTTGTTGCATCTTTTTTATAGTCAGATACGCTATATCTTTGGTTTGGCAAAATATTGTCTATTAAATAATGTTTTATTCCTTGCATTTCTTTTTCACTTGGTTTTGCTGTACCAATTGTCATATCTTTATAAATTTGCATAGAATCTGCAGATACAATTTCTCCATTAATTTGTTTTGCCAGTTCAATAGATAATTTAGTTTTTCCGTGATGCAGTAGGTCCAGCAATTACAATCACTTGTGGTTTCATTTTTTTCTACCTTCTATTAAATTTTTTTTCTATATCTGTTTTACTCATTTTTATAGCTGTTGGTCTTCCATGTGGACAAGTAAATGGATTTGGTAATACTAATAGTTCTTTCATTAGGCTATCTATTTCTTTTATATCTAATTTCATATTTGCTTTTACTGCTGCCTTACAAGCTATTGTAGCAATAAATTTATCCTCTTTTTCTTGTCTTGCTGTAATTGCAACAGTATCTATTTCATCTAATATATCTAAAAATAATTGTTTTGTGTTTAATTCTATGCAAATATTAGGCACTCCTGTTAGTTTAATGGTATTGTCTCCAAATTCTTCTAGTGTAAAACCTGCTTTTTCAAACATTGCTATATTTTCTTTAACAATCGCCATTTCTTTATAAGTTAGTGTAATTACATCTGGCACCAACATTAATTGTGAGTCTTTTTGTCCATCAGCATAAAAGTTCTTTTTTACTTTTTCGTACATAATTCTTTCGTGTGCAGCATGTTGATCTAAAATATAGATTTCATCTTTCATTTCTAAAATAATATAAGTAGAGAATATAATTCCCACTATTTTATAATCTGGCAATCTTTGATAGTTTTCTTTTTCTTCAAAAATGGATAATTTTTTTCCATCTTCTAATTTCATATTATTATAGTCAATTCTTTCTTCCTGTGTTTTAGTTATTGGAGTTTTTCCAAACATTTTAGTATACATTTCTGTAAATTTTTCCGAGTTTTCTTTTATTTGGTTATTATTTGTAGTGTTTACAATTATATTAGTCATTTGTTCCACTTGTTCTTCTGTTGGTGTTACTACATCTTGTTTTACAACTTTTTCTGGTTCTTCTCTTTTTTCTTCAATTGTTTTATTTTTAAATAGTTCTTCAATTATGTTTTCTCTTTCTTGGGCACTTTCTATTTTTTCTTTTGGCCTAGAAAATAGTGTTGGAATTTTTATTGTTTTTTCTTCAACTTCTGTTTTTATTGGTGCTATAGTTTCTACTGTTTCTTCTTGTTCTTCTTTTTCTGTGTTTTTTACTAGTTCTTCTCCTAATAGTCCATTTTTAATAGCATGAAATACTGCTTTAAAAATTTTTGATTCATCCGAAAATCTAACTTCTAATTTTGCTGGATGAACATTTACATCTACTTTATCTGGGCTTAATTCTATGTTTAAAACACAAAATGCAAATTTTCCAATGGTAACCAGTCCCTTGTATGCTTGTTCTATAGCAGCTGATAATGTTTTGTCTTTTATATATCTTTTATTTACAAAAAATATTTGGTTAGCTTTATTTGAGCGAGCAATTTCTGGTTTTCCTGTAACACCGGTTACACGAATATCTTCATAAGTGTAGTCTACATCTACAACTCCAGAAGAAATATCTTTTCCATAAATATTGTATAAAATACTTTTTATGTTTCCATCTCCCGAAGTTTGAAGTACTGTTTTTCCTGTATTTATAAATTTTAGAGCTATATTTTTGTTTACTAAAGCAAGTCTAGTTACAAAGTCTTCTATATAGCCTGCTTCTGTATAGTCTTTTTTCAAGAATTTGTATCTAACTGGAGTATTAAAGAATAAATTTTTTACAGTAATTGTTGTTCCTGTTGGGCAACCAAATTCACTTTTTTCTAGTATTTTTCCCCCTTCAACTACTATTTTATACCCAATACTATTTTCCGGTTTTCTAGATACCATTTCTACATTTGCAATTGCAGCAATGCTAGCTAATGCTTCTCCTCTAAACCCCATGGAAATTACTGTGTTTAAGTCTTCTGCATTTCTTATTTTACTAGTGGCATGTCTTTCAAATGCTATTTCCATATCGTCTGGTGCAATACCACTTCCGTTGTCTGTAATACGTATATAAGATATTCCTCCATTTTTTATTTCTATATCTATTTTAGTTGCACCAGCATCGATAGAATTTTCTACTAATTCTTTTACTACAGATGCCGGCCTTTCTATTACTTCTCCTGCCGCTATTTTATTAATAGTTAAGTCATCTAGTAAAACAATATTCCCCATTTATTTTCCCCCTTTAAAGCTCAAAATTGCAGATTTTTTAAATTTTATTTTTTGTTCAGACAAATTATATCATTAAATTATATTTTTTGTACAGTTTTTTATTAAATTTGAATGAATTTTCATATTAAAATTTATTTATCTTAGCTATATTATGTTTTAATTATTTATTTGTTTTGTAACAAAATTTTTTTAAAAGAATAATATATACCATACTAAGGAAAATAAAAATTCATATTTAAAAATAGGAAAAAGTTTTTAACAACTAATTTTTTAAAGCAATTATATAATTTTTTACACCTAATTATCCTATTTTTATTGTTTTTCTTTAAATTTAGTTACAGACTATTGTAACTGTTTTTAAAGAATAATGAATACTTATTGCATGAAAGGGGGGAAATATATAATGCCAGAAAATAGAGGATGTGGCGGTGGCTTTGGTTTTGGAGATGATTGCTGCTGTTGGATAATTATAATTCTTCTTTTAGTTTGCTGCTGTTGCGGAAACGGAAGAGGCGGATGCTGCTAGTTTTTACTGTTTTGCATAAAAAAATAGAATAGTTACAAAAATAAACCCAAAAAGCTTAATACTTTTTGGGTTTATTTTAATATTTTGTTATTATATTTTAGTACATTCCATCCATTCCTGCTGGCATTCCTCCATGTTCTCCACCACAGTTACAATTTTTTTCTTCCTTTTTGTCTGTTACAATACTTTCTGTTGTTAATACCATAGAAGCAATGCTTTCTGCATTTTGTAATGCACTTCTTGTTACTTTTGTTGGATCTACAATTCCAACTTTTTTCATATCAACATATTCTTCTTTTTGTGCATCAAAACCAAATCCTATTGCAGAATTTTTAACTTTTTCTAATATAACGGCTCCTTCTAGGCCTGCATTAGTAGCAATTTGTCTTACTGGCTCTTCTAATGCTTTTAGTACAGTTTTTACACCTATTTTTTCATCTTCTTTTACTTCGTTTAATAGTTTTTCAACTTTAGGAATTATATTAATATATGCTGTTCCTCCACCTGCAACAATTCCTTCTTCTACTGCTGCTTTTGTTGCAGAAAGTGCATCTTCAATTCTTAGCTTTTTCTCTTTCATTTCTATTTCTGTTGCAGCACCAACTTCAATAACAGCAACTCCTCCTGCAATTTTAGCTAGTCTTTCTTGTAGTTTTTCTTTGTCGAAATCACTAGTTGTTTCTTCTAATTGTGTTCTTATTTGTTTTACTCTTGCGGCAATTTGGTCTTTGTTTCCTGCTCCGTCTACTATAATTGTATTTTCTTTTTCTACTTTTATTTGTTTTGCTCTACCTAGTTGTTCAATTGTTGTATCTTTTAATTCCAATCCTAAGTCGCTTGTAATTACTTCTCCTCCTGTTAATATTGCAATATCTTCTAGCATTTCTTTTCTTTTATCTCCATAACCAGGAGCTTTTACAGCAACAACATTTAATACTCCTCTTAATTTATTTAATATAAGTGTTGATAATGCTTCTCCTTCAATGTCGTCTGCAATAATTACTAGTTTGCCAGATTGTTGCATTAAATTTTCTAATAGTGGTAATATTTCTTGAATATTACTAATTTTTTTATCTGTAATTAAAATGTATGGGTTGTCAATAATTGCTTGCATTTTTTCGGTATCTGTAACCATATATGGAGAGATATAGCCTTTATCAAATTGCATACCTTCTACAACATTTACTTGTGTATTCGATGTTTTAGACTCTTCAATGGTAATAACACCATCTTTAGATACTTTTTCCATTGCATCTGCAATTAAGTTTCCAATTTCATGGTTGTTGGCAGAAATGCTTGCAACTCTTGCAATATCTTCTTTTCCATTTATAGTAGAGCTAATATCTTTTAGTCCTTCAACAGCTTTTTCTACTGCTTTATCCATTCCTCTTTTAATTGCCATTGGGTCTCCACCTGCTGCTACATTTTTTACTCCTTCTTTAATCATACATTGTGCTAAAAGAGTAGCTGTTGTTGTTCCATCTCCTGCAACATCATTTGTTTTTGTAGAAACTTCTTTTACTAATCTTGCTCCCATATTTTCAAATGGGTCTTCTAATTCAATTTCCTTTGCAATAGTAACTCCATCGTTTGTAATTAATGGTGCACCAAAGCTTTTATCTAACACAACATTTCTTCCTTTTGGGCCTAATGTTACTTTTACGGTATCTGCTAATTTATTAACACCGTTTAATAAAGATTTTCTTGCGTCTTCTCCAAATCTAATATCTTTAGCCATATTAAAAACCTCCTTAAATTTATTTTATTCAACGATTGCTAATATATCGTTTTGTTTTACAATTAAAAGTTCTTCTCCTTCATATTTAATTTCTGTTCCAGCATATTTACTAACAATTACTTTATCCCCTACCTTTATTTCCATTTTTATTTCTTTTCCGTCTACTGTTCCTCCTGGGCCTACTGCTAGTACTTTTGCTACTGATGGTTTTTCTTTAGCTGCTGGTGCTAAAATAATTCCACTCTTAGTTGTCTCCTCGTTTTCAATCATTTTAATTAATACTCTGTCTGCTAATGGTTTTATCATATACATTCCTCCTAACAAGATAAAATTAGCAGTCGATTTTAACGACTGCTAATAATTTATAACTTTTCTTAATAAAAGTCAATAGTTTTTTGTAAAAGTTTTATGAATTTTTAATTAAGTTTAAAAAGCTGTATTTATATTATAAAAACAAGTTTAAAATATAAAATGGTGGTAATGCAAACCATACAACAAATCCAGCAATTGCAAAGTAGGTTTCGGCTTCTTCTATTAATGGATGAAATTCTATAATTTCTTCTGTTTGCTCTAGTACAATTGTTAATTTTATATGGTCTACATTTTTTATTTTATATTTTAGTTCAAAGTTTTTTGTTTCTTGGATTTTTAAATTATCAATTTTTAAATATTCTGTTCCTACTTTGTTGTTTCTATTATTATAAAATTCTATTTTAATAAATTGATTTATAATTTCTGTATTAGTGTTATTAGTTATTGTTCCTTTTATATATCCATTCATATATGTTGTTTTAGCTTCTATTATTTCTATTTTTGGTTCAGTAACTCCTATATCGTATTTAATTTCGCTATAATTACTATTTAATATGAAGCTTACAATAAAATCTGTACATAGTACAATTGTAGCTACTATAACAGCATAAATAAAGAATGTTTTTAATCTACTCATACAATTATTTCTCCCAACAATTTTACGTTATTTAATATGTTATATTATAGCATTTTTTATGTTAATTGTAAAGTAGAATTCATCTAGATTGCCACTCCTGCTAATATCATTTGTTTTTGTAATTTTTTATCATTTTTATTTCTTCTTCTGTATGTTGATTTGGATGACTATGTGGTCTTCTTGATTTATTTTTTAATGATTGTGCTGTACCATCATATTTTTCTCTCCATCTATATATCGTTTTTCTATGCATTTCAAATTTTATTGCTGCTTTTGTCACTCCATATTTTAAAGAATATTTTACAACTGATTGCTTATACAGTATAAGTAGTGTCTTGTTAAAAATTTATACTCTTATTGCCTTATTTAAATATAGAGAATATATATACTTTTCTTTAACATTTTGATTAGTTGCTTCTTGTATTGCTCTTTCATAAATTTCTATCTGCTTTTTATATTTTTCAACTAATATTTCTTCTTTTTTATTTTCCACATAATCTGTTTTATAATCTACCAATATTATATCTTTATTATTATCTATAAAATATAAATCAATAATTCCTTGTACTAAAATAGTGTCTTCTATATTTGTATCATAAATTTCGTTTGCTTTTAAATTAATATAAAATGGCACTTCTTGGTATATTGATTGTGCTTTTCTTACTTTTTTGGCTATTTCAGATTTTAAAAAATTAAAGATTTTATCTTGATTAATCGATTTTGCTTGTTTTATAGTTAATAAATTTTTTATTACCAATTCTTCTATAAAATTATTAAGTTCTTCTTTTGTATGTTCCTTTTTTAAATTTAATTTCTGTAAAATAAAATGTGTTGCTGTACCAATTTCGGCATTTGTTATTTTTTGTTCCATTTGCAAAAATTTTGGTGGGTTGATTGTGGCTTTTGGAATAATTTGTTTTTCCTGTTTATTTTCTATTTCTTTTAATCCTGTAACACTTGTTTTGCTTATTATCTTAGTGGCTTCTTCTCTAGGATATTTCCAATTCAATAAGTCTTTTATTTCTTTAGATACTTCTGCTTTTTCCAAATAGATTTCATTATGTTCATTGTTTTTTTCTTTTAATTGAAAAAATGTATTTTTATTTTCAACTGTAAATTCTATATTAAAATTTAGTTTTTCTTTTAAATATACAAATTCTAACCAATCTAAATATGATTTATATTTTTTTAATATTTGCACATTTATTTTATTTTCAGTACTATTTAGAATTTGTTGTTTTTCGTCTAGTGCTTTTTCAGCATCTTTTTCTACTCCTGTAATTATTAGTTTTTCTTTTGCTCTTGTTAATGCTACATATAAAATTCTCATTTCCTCAGCAGTTACTTCATTCATAGATTTTATTTTTATTGCCTCTTTTGCTAATGTTGCATATTCTATTTTCCTTGCATGATTAATATATTGTGGACCTAATCCAATTTCTTGATGAAGCAATATGCTTTCATTTAAATCTTGCATATTTATATTTTTAGCAGTACTGCATAAAAATACAACAGGGAATTCCAGTCCTTTACTTTTATGAATACTCATAATTCTAATAACATTATCATTTTCTCCAATAATTTTAGCTGCCCCAATGTCTGAATTACTTTTTTTTATTTTTTAAATAAAATTAATAAAATTATATAGTCCTTTAAAATTAGTTTGTTCATATTTTTGAGCTTGTTCAAAAAGCATTCTTAAATTAGCTAGTCTTAATTCTCCATTTGGCATAAGACTAACATAGCTGTCATAACCAGTAACAGAATAAATGTGCCAAATAAATTCATCCAATGGCATATATTCTTGCTCTTGGCGAAGTTGATCTATTTGTTGCATGCATTGTTCTATTTTTTGTTTTAAGTTTTCTTTTGCTTCTTTTCTTGCTATTTTTAGCGCATCATAAAAACTTCCTTTTTTAGAAAAAAGTCTTATTTCAATTAGCTCATTATCTGTAAATGAATAAATTGGTGACCTTAAAACTGTAACTAGCTCTATATCTTGGTTTGGATTATCTATAATTTTTAATATTGCAATAATTGTGCTAATCTCGTTTGAATCTAAATACTCTGCTGTTGCTTCACTATAAACTGGATATCCTTTTTGGCTAATTTCTTTTTCATAAATGTTTGATAAACTATTTGCAGATCTTAGTAATATAACAATGTCTTTATATTCTAACTTTCTATAAGTATTTTTTTCTCTATCCCAAACCATATAATTGCTGTTTAACATCTTTTCTATTTTATCTGCTACAAATTTTGCTTCTATTTCATCATTTTCTATTGGTTCAATTTCTTCTTTTTCTTCTTGGCAACAATTTATTACATGAATTTCTGGTTTACAATCATAATTAACATTTAATTCTGAAATTGGATATTGTGCTCCTAAGTTTAAATACTCTTCTTTAGTATAATCAATGTCTCCTAACTGTTTTGACATAATATTATTAAATACTATATTTGTAAGATCTAATATTTCTTGCCTACTCCTAAAATTCTTAAAAAGTTTAATTTTTATTCCGCTTCCATCTCCATATGTATTGTATTTTTCTAAAAATAGTTCTGGTCTTGCTTGCCTAAACTTGTAAATACTTTGTTTTACATCTCCAACCATAAACAAGTTATTATTTCTAGATATAGTGTTTAAAATATACTCTTGTATTAGATTACTGTCTTGGTATTCGTCAATTGCAATTTCTGTAAATTTTTCTTGATAAGATTTTGCCACATCTGCTGGCACATATTTTTCGTTTTCCTTTTTCACTAATGTTTTAAGAGCAAAATGCTCAATATCATTAAAATCTATTACATTTTTTTCTCTTTTTAATTTTGCATATTCTTCTTCAAATTCTATAATAATGTCTTTCAAATTTTTTAATATTTCGTACATAGAATTTATATCTTCATTTGCTTCTCCGCGAAGTATATAATAATAATTTCTCTGAAATTTTTCCAAAATCGTCTTTTATTTTTTTTCTTGTTTGTTTTGCAATATCCTTTAAATCCATTGTTACATTTTTATCTGTTGGCCATCTAGAAAAGTTAATATCTAAAGATAGTTGCCTTGCCTTTTCCCAGTTATCTGAATGTTCATAAATATTTTCTAAATTTATAATGTCCTCACAAATAACTGCATAAAATTTTTTCATTTCTGGGTAATTGTTTAGTTTGTTTTTTAGCACTTTAAGTCTCATAATTAAACCTAAAATTTCTTCTTTAAAATTTATCAAAATTATTTTTCCCCATTTTGTATTTGCAAAATCTGTTTCTAGTTTTCCTTTTAAGTTGAATTCTTCTATTTTTTCTTCTAGCCATTGGTTTGGGAAAGGACAAGCTTGTATAAATTCATATATTTTAAATATAATTTCTTTTAGACCATCATCTGATTTATAATTTGCATAGCAGTCTAATAGTTTTTCAAAATCTCTATCTTTTATGCTATATTTATTTTCAAATACATTTTCTATTGCTTCTTGTTTTAAAATTTCTATTTCTGTTGCATCTCCAATTCTAAAATTAGCAGAAATACCCATTTCAAAAAAATTATTTCTAATTATTTCTAAGCAAAAAGCATGAATAGTAGATATATTTGCTTTATGAATTAGTATAGTTTGCTTTTTTAAGTGTTCATCGTTTGGTGTATCTTCTAATTTTTTGTAAATAGCATTTAAAATTTTTTCTCGTATTTGGCTTGCTGCAGCATTTGTAAATGTAACAATAAGTAACTGGTCAATATTTATTTTTTGCTCTATAATTTTTCTAATAATGCGCTCTACTAAAACTGCAGTTTTTCCACTTCCGTGCTGCTGCTGCAACTAAAATATTATTATCTTTTTTTTCAATTGCTTGTAATTGTTCTTGTGTCCAGTTCATATTTGCTCCTTTTTTTAATAGTTTATTTTTAGTATATATTTTTCTACAAAATTTGTAAATATTTTTCCAAATTTTGCGAATAATATTGTTATACTTTATGTTTTTGCTTTAAATTCAGATTTTTAGGAGGTTATAATTATGGAAAATAATTTATTTGTGTTAAATGAAGTGCATAAAGGACTTGTAATGGGGATGGAATCCATTAGTGTTGTTAAATCTAAAGTTGGAGATGAAGAATTTAGGCAAGTTTTAGATAAACAATATAAGCAATATGGAAAAATTTTAAATAGGGTTAACCATGAATTTTCAAAATCTGGACAACAAGCTGATGATACTTCTCCTGCTCAAAAAGTAATGGGGTGGACAAGTATTCAAATGGGAACTTTGACAGATAAAAGTAATTCTAAAATTTCGGAAATGTTAATACAAGGAACTAATATGGGTATTATTGAAGGTAGAAAGCTTTTAAATCAAAATAAAAACTTAAGTGAAAATGTTAAGTTAATTTTAGATGATTTTGTAAAAGAGCAAGAACATGATGTGGAAATATTAAAAAATTGGTTATAAAATTTTTTTATTTCTAATACTAATAATAGATTGAAATTACAAATTTGTAATTTCAATCTATTATTTTTCATTGTTCTAAATAAATATTTGGGTCTAAGTATTCTCCGTCTTTTAAAATTTCAAAGTGTAAATGCGGATCATCTGCTATTTCAAATGTTGCTGTATTTCCAACTGTTCCAACGGCTTGCCCTTGTTCAATTACTTCTCCTTCTGAAACAAATTCTGCTGTTAAAAGGTTAGAGTAAATCGTTTTATATCCATCTTCATGTTCTAAAATTACTGTTAATCCATACCTTGGGTCGTTTTTAATTGATTTAACGGTTCCTGCTTCTGCTGCTTTTACAACACTTGTTTTTTCCGCTTTTATATCAATTCCTAAGTGTGTTATCCATTCTTTTAAAGTTTCGGAATATACTAATGTATCTTTTGAAAATTCTTTTATTATTTCTCCTTCCACAGGCATTTTAAACTTTAATTCCTTTTTTGTTTCTTCAATTTTTTCTGTATTATTTGAATTACTTGTTATATTGTTTTTTGTGTTATTTGTTATTTGATTGTTTTCTGTACTAGTATTAGTATTGGTGTTAGTGTTAGTGTTAGTGTTAGTATTAGTATTTGTATTTGTATTTGTAGTAGTGTTTAAAGTAACATTATTTTTAGTAATATTTTTCTCATTTACTTCATTTATTGTTTTGCCAATAGATGTACTGGCTGAAGTTGTATCATTTTGTGTTGAAATGCTTGGAACAAGTTCTGTTATTTTGTTAGCATTTAGCATACTAACTCGTGATTGGCTTTTTACCTTGTTATTATACACAATAATTACTGTAATAAATGCAACTATTGTTACTAATAATACTGCACCAGATATATACATTATTTTTTTAAATCCATTGTCTGAATTTCCCATTCTTCTTTTTCTTCTCATATTACCCTCCTAAAATTTTATATAATCATTATTTCCTTTTTTGGGTAATTTATACATTTAATAATTAACAATTTCCACTCCTGTATAATAGTGTTTTATAATATCTTCTGCTGTTTTTCCTTGCTTTGCTAGGCTATCTGCCCCAGTTTGACTCATTCCTACACCATGACCATATCCAATTACTTTGAACTTTATTTTTCCGTCTTTTTGTTCAATTGTAAAATTTGCAGATCTTAATTTAAATATATTTCTTGCTTCCACTCCAGACATTGTTATACTTCCGAATTTAACAGATTGTACACGATTTCCTTGTGTTCTTTCTAATATTAAAATGTCTTCTGGAATTTCAAAATTGATTTCTACATTAGAAAAGTTATCTTTTAATTTTTGCAATAATTCTTCTTGTGTATATTCTACTTCTGATGAATATTGGGAATAAGCATCTTCTCCTGCAGTTTCTACAGTTTGTAAATATGGGTATCCGCTACCTCCCCAAACATTTAATGGAACTTCGGTTGCTCCTCCACTATTTGAATGAAAAAAAGCATTAATAGGCTCTCCATCATATGTAATAATTTTTCCTTTTGTGCTATCTACTGCATTAACTATTTTTTCCCAGTTTGTTTGTTTTACATCTTCTTCCCATCTAGCTAGTCTATCTTGTTTTGAAATCCATGCTTGGCAGCAAGTAGATTTATCGCAAATATTAGCTTCTCCGTGTTTTAGCTGGTTTGTATTTGCTTTATATATTGTGTAAGTTCTTGCAACTATTGCTTGTGCCTTTAATGCTTCCATCTCAAAGTCTGCTGGCATTTCGGCAGATACTACTCCGTATAAATAAGTATCTATAGGAATTTCTTCTATTTGGCCAGTATCTGCATGTAATAGCTTTACTACACTAAATTTAGTAGAATTATTGCTTTCGATTTGTGTGTTTTGTTCTTGTGGTTCTGTTGCTGTTTGCTGATTTGAAAATTTATTTGTAAATAGTATTGGGAATAAAAAGCACAAAAAAATAGCACCTATTAGCATTAAGAATATTTTTCGCAAAAAATTACCTCCTGTTTTTTAACTAATTAATTTTTCCCTCATGGAATTTAATACCTTTTTTTCTATTCTTGACACTTGTACTTGTGTTGTTCCAATCATTTTTGCGACTTGGCTTTGTGTTTTATCTCTAAAATATCTTAAAATAATAATTTGTCTTTCTTTTGTATCTAAATTTTCAATTATTTCTTTTAATGCCATTTTTTCAACAATTTGTGTTGCTTCATCTTTTCCTATATTAATTTTTTCTATTTTTATTTGTTCGTCTTCTGCTGCCTCATCAATTGATTCTATTGGGTTTATATATCCAATTGCTATAGCAATTTCTTCTTTTGTTGTATTTAAAATTTCTGCAATTTTGTGAACACTAATTTCTTCTCCTGTTTTTGTAAAATAGTCTTGTTTAATTTTTTTTATCTTAGTAGATAATTCTTTAACACTTCTACTGGCTTTAATTGGATTATCATCTCTTAAAAATCTTTTAATTTCTCCTAATATATATGGAACTGCATATGTGGAAATTTTTACGCTAAATTTAGTATCAAATCTTTTTATTGCTTTTATAAATCCCATACATCCTATTTGATAAAGATCTTCTTTGTCATATCCTCTGCCACCAAATCTCTTTACAATGCTCCAAATAAGTCCAGAATTTTGTGTTATTAAATTATCCATTGCCCCTTCTTTATTTTTTTGGGCATTTATAATTAGTTCTGTAGTATTTTCATACATATGTAGAAACTCCTTGTTTTGTTTTTATTGTCTTTTTTAAAGTAACTTTTGTTCCCAGTCCTAAAATAGATTCAACTTTCATGTCATCCATAAAGCTTTCCATAATTGTAAATCCCATTCCAGACCTTTCTAAATCGGGTTTAGAAGTAAATAATGGCTGTTTTGCTGTTTCAATATCTTCTATTCCTTTTCCAGTATCAGATATTTCTATTTGTATGCAATTGTCAATTAATTTACAAGCAATTTTTACAATTCCATCTTTTCCATCATAAGCATGAATAATACTATTTGTAACAGCTTCTGATACTGCTGTTTTTATATCTGCTAGTTCTTCTATTGTTGGGTCTAATTGAGATGCAAATGCTGCTACTGTTATACGCGCAAAAGCTTCATTATTTGATTTACTTAAAAATTCTAATTTCATTTCATTATCAGGCATGTTTTATTTCCTCCTCTTCTATACAAACTTTGACTAAATTTGTTACTCCACTCATTTGTAGAATTTTTTGTATTTGTATACATACATTATGTATTTCCATTATAGCTCCAAACATGGAAATCAATTTATATCTTCCTATTATCATTCCTATCCCTGCACTGTCCATAAAGTTAACACTACTAAAATCAAATATAACTTTTTTAGGCAAATATCTTTGAATTTCATAATCTACCTTCCTCCTTATTTTTTCTGCTACATGATGGTCAATTTCCTCTTTCAGCTTTACAATTAGAAGCCTGTCCACTTCTATCCATTTTGTTTCCATTAGTTTTTCCTCCTAAATATTCTTTTTGTTTTTATATATGTTATTATACTATTGTTACCATTATTTTCCAATAGCAAAACTTGGGAAGTTTTATCAAAAAATAAGAAGTTTTCGACATTTTTCGTTAATGGTTTATGCACCTTTTATTAGTTAAAATTTTGCAGTATTTAATTTTTAATTTTGCCTGTTTTAATTACTATAAAATCACAATATAAAAAGACTCTCTTAGTTGATTAAAAAGAGTCTTTTATATTTAAAAGCTTAATAGGTTATAATATAATGCATATTAAGCCTCCGCTTCCTTCGTTTACTATTCTTTCTAAGGTTTCTTGTATTTTTTCTTGTGCATCTTCTGGCATCCTATATAGTTTATTTTGTAATCCTTCATTTACTAATTCGTGTAGGCTTTTTCCAAATATGTTTGATTCCCATATTTTCTTTGGATCACTTTCAAATTCCGATAATAAATAGTTTACTAATTCCTCTGACTGCTTTTCACTTCCAACAATTGGAGATACCTCTGTTTCTATGTCTGCTCTTATCATGTGTATTGATGGTGCTTTTGCTTTTAGCTTTACTCCAAATCTAGAGCCTTGCTTTACCATTTCTGGTTCATCTAATATTAGTTCATCCATAGATGGAGAAACAATTCCATATCCTTTTTGTTTTACCTCATGCAATGCATAAGCAATTTTATCATATTCTTTTTTTACACAAGACAAGTCTGTAATAATTGAAAATAGGTCTCCCTCGTTGCTTACATCTACTCCAGATATTTCTGTTAAAACCTTATAAAATAATTCTTCTTTTAATAGTATAGATACACTTATACTTCCTGTTCCAAGTTTTACTTCTTCTAAAGTGGTATGGCTAATAATTTCTGTTTTTTCTATTAGATTAATTGAATTTTGAATTTGCTTAATTACATGAATATTAGAAAAAGCGTCTTTAATTTCATTATATAGTTCTTTTTTTAGTGCATGTGCATCATCTAGACCTTCAACCCATTTTGGGAAATTAATATTTATTTGTTCTATTGGAAATTCATATAATATTTTTCCAAAAATGTTATTAATATCTTCCATGTTAAGGTTAACACAATCTGTTGGCAATACCGGTACATTGTATTTTTCTTCTAGTTTTTTTGCTAGTGCACTAGCATAGTCTGAATATGGATTAGCTGTATTTAATACAATTACAAAAGGCTTATTTAGTGCTTTTAATTCGTTAACTACTCTTTGTTCTGCTTCTATATAATCTTCCCTTGGGATATCTGTTATACTTCCATCTGTTGTTACCAATATTCCTATAGTTGAATGTTCCATAATAACTTTTTTAGTCCCCATTTCTGCTGCTGTTTCAAATGGAATTTCTTCTTCTGCCCAAGGTGTTTTTACCATTCTTGGAACATCATCTTCCATATATCCCAATGCATTATTAACTAAATATCCAACACAGTCAACTAATCTTGCTTTTAATTTTAAATTTCCATCTAATGTTATTTCAACTGCCTCGTTTGGTACAAATTTTGGCTCTGTAGTCATAATTGTTTTACCAGCAGCACTTTGTGGTAATTCATCTCTTGCTCTTTCTTTTTTATAACTATTTTCTATATTGGGAATAACGAGTAAGTCCATAAATCTTTTTATAAATGTAGACTTACCTGTCCTAACAGGTCCAACCACACCAATATAAATGTCTCCTTCTGTTCTATTGGCTATATCTTGATATAAATTTACATTTTCCATTATTCTTCCTCCCTTGAAAATGTTTGTACAATATAAACTTTAATACATTTATATTAGAAAATATAAATACTTATTACTCTTTTTTATATTTTTTTATAAATCTTTATTTTGCTCTTGTGATGATTGTATTTATATGTATATTTATTGATTTTAAGGAAAATACTATTAAAAAATAGTATTTATGGAGAATGTATGAAAAAAATAAGTCAAAAGATTACTAATATTTTTTCAGAGCTTTTTGTATATAGAGAAAAACATAATTATGATTTTTCTTTGCCTGAAGCAGATGAGAATTTAAATAGCCAAAAAGTTGAAAGCGAAATGTCTATTGAAAAAAAGAATATTTTTCCAACTCTCCAAGTAAATTTGGAGTATTTAAAGTACAAGTATAATACTCTAATAAATAGTGATATTGAAATTAGAGAATTTACATTACTTGCTAACAATAAACGATATTCCGCCTTCTTACTTTACATTGATGGTATGGTAGATTCTAAAATTGTAAATGATTTTGTTTTAAAACCTCTAATGCTTAGAAATGAGGCAAATACTTTTGAAGCTAATATTGCTAAAGTTGCTATTAGCAGTAATATTACGGTTAGAAGGAAAAAAAGTTTTGATTTGGCAGACTATATTTTAAATAATTTAATACCTCAAAATAGTGTTACAAAAGTGCAAGAATTTCAGAAAATTATTTCAGATGTTAATTCTGGAAATTGTGCTTTATTTGTTGAGACTTTAAATAATGCGTTTAGCATAGAAGTAAAAGGATTTAAGGCAAGAAGTGTAAGTAACCCTAACAATGAAATTGTAGTAAGAGGTTCTCAGGAAGCCTTTGTTGAGGTAATTAGAACAAATACTTCCATGCTAAGAAGAATTGTTAACAATGAAGATTTAATTATTGAAAATAGTAAAGTTGGAAGTATTAGTAATACTCAAATTGCAATTTGTTATATGAAGAGTATTGCTAATGATAGTTTGGTTGCAGAAGTAAAATATAGAATTAACAATTTAGATGTTGACTATTTAATATCTTCTGGACAATTAGAGCAATTAATTCAGGATGATTATGCTGTTGTTTTTCCAGAAATAATTGCTACAGAAAGGCCTGATAAAGCTGCTGATCATTTGCTTGAGGGTAGAGTTGTAGTTATTGTTAATGGAAGCCCTTATGCATTAATTATGCCAGGTGTATTAGTAGATTTTATATCTTCTCCCGAAGACTTAAATTTAAAATTTCAGTATTCTAATTTATTAAGAGTTATTAGGTATATTGCTGCTTTTTTAGCCCTATTTTTACCTGGTCTTTATGTTGCTATTACAAATTATCATCAAGAATTAATTCCTACAGAATTGCTTTTTGCTATCGCTGCTTCTAGGGAAACAGTTCCTTTTCCTATTATTTTTGAGATATTAATTATGGAAATAGCATTTGAATTAATTCGTGAGGCTGGTCTTCGTGTTCCTTCTCCAATTGGTCCAACTATTGGAATTGTTGGGGCTCTAATTTTAGGAGAAGCTGCTGTTAGTGCAAATATAGTTAGCCCTATTTTAATTATTGTTGTTGCTATTACAGGAATTTGTTCTTTTGCCATTCCTGACTTTTCGCTTTCATTTACATTAAGATTTTTTAGATTTTTATATATTATTCTTGGTTATTTATGTGGATTGCTTGGAATTGGGCTAGGAATTTATATACATTCTATTATTCTTTCTAATTTAAAGTCTTTTGGAGTTCCTTATCTTTCTCATTATTTGCCAATTAATGAGAAAGCTTCAAAAGCCTCTACATTTTTACCACCTATATGGAAAAGAGAAGCTAGAGCAAATTTTTTAAATGTAAAAAAGAAAAGATCACAAGCAAAGTTTAGCATGAAATGGAAATTATTTTAGTGGAGTGATAAAAAGTGAATTCTATTATTAAAATCGGTCGTATAGAAGCAATTGCATTAATTTGTATTGTTATGACAAATCAGGTTATTTTAAATATGCCTAAAAATATTATTGAATCATGTGGTTCTTCTTCTTGGATTAATGTTATATTTTTAGGAATATTAGTTTTATTGTTTGGCTTATTTATTTCTAAATTATTTAATCCATTTATTGGGCAAGACCTTTTAGATATTTCTGAGTACCTAGGTGGAAAGGTTTTAAAATTTATTGTTGGTATTTCTTATATTGTATTGTTTTTAATTATATCTGGTTCTTTATTACGTTATTTTTCTGGAACTCTAAAAATTATTTACTATAAGAGTACTCCTATATTCATTATACTTGGAATATTTTTATTAGGAGCAGTTGTTGCTAACCGTACTGGGATAAAATCTATTGTACGAGTTAATTTGGTTATTGTACCTACCTTAATTGCTAGTATTCTTATTTTATTTTTATCTACCTCTAAGTTATTTGTTGTTGAAAGAATGTTTCCAATTTTGGGATATGGTATTAATGAAACATTTTTTAGTGGTTTAAGTAATTTATTTGCTTTTGGTGGTATATCTTTTATTTATTTTATTATGCCGTTTTTAAAAGATTATGGAGACTTTAAAAAGGTTACATTTTTTTCTATTCTAATATCTGGCATTTTTCTTTTATTTAGTGTACTAAGTTTGCTACTTGTTTTTCCAGCTTTGCTTAATAGTACAGAAACTTTATCAATATTTTCTCTTACTAGAATGGTAGAATACGGTAGGTTTTTTCAAAGAATTGATGCATTTTTCGTATTTTTATGGATTTTTTCAGTATTTTCTTATTTAAGTATTACTCTTGCATTTATTCTTTATATATTTAAAAAAGTTTCTAACATTAAAGAATCTAAAGCTATGAGTTCTTGTTTTGCAATAATTATTTTTGCTGTATCTCTTCTTTCGTCAAATATTGCTGGTACTAGGTTTATAGAGCGAAATGTTTATAAATATTATCAATTAATTTTAGTATTTGGAATTAGTTTTATTATTTTACTATTAGCTAATTTAAAAGCTAAAAAAAAATCTATAAAGGTTCACGATTACTATAAATAGTAGTTTTTTCTTCATATTATATTTTTTGGAGTGATTTATAATAATGAAATCTATTGCGTTATTTCTTATATTAATATTATCTTTATTTACTCTTTCAGGTTGTTATGATGCAAGAGGTGTAGAAGCACTTGCATATGCAGTTGCTATAGGGTTAGATAAAGGTGAAAACAATATTTTAAAATTATCTATTCAGTTTGCTAGTTCTCGGTTCTAAAAATGAAGGTGGTTCTAGTTCTCAATATACTAGCACTACAGTTACAACTGTAGAGTGTACTTCTTTTGACTCCGGAATTAACTTAATAAATAGCTATATGAACAAAAAAGTATATTTGTCTCATTGTAAAATTATAGTCTTATCCGAAAGCTTAGCTAAAGAAGGAGTTGCTTCTTATATTGCTACATTTGAAAATAATACAGAATTGCGACCAGATTGTAATATTATTGTTAGTAGATGTAGTGCTGAAGACTTTTTAAATAATTCTTCTCCTGGTTTAGAAACTCTTTCTGCAAGGTATTATGAATTAGCTCTAAGCTCTTCTGAATATACTGGGTATACTGATAACATAACTCTTCATTCCTTTTTCTTTGCCTATGACAATGATTTTATTCAAGCAACTGCTATTTTAGGTGGTATTAATACAGATGCAACACATAAACAAAATACAGATGTCTCTTACGCTAGCATAGATGGAAATTATAAAGCTGATGAGACTCCTATTAAGCATGCTACCAATTTAGAGACTATGGGACTTGCAGTTTTTAAGGGAGATAAAATGGTTGGGGAACTGACTGGAATAGAGAGTATGTCTCATTTAATGATAACAAATACATTTAATTCCTCTAGTATTACTATTCCAAATCCTTTTTCTCAGAATGAAATTATTGATTTATCTATTTATAAAAATAAAGATACTATAAATGATGTACAGTTAGTTAATGGACTCCCATATATTAAATCTTATATTAATTTAGATGCATATGTAATTTCTTCTGGCGAAAATTTAGATTTTACTAAAGAGGAAAATATAGAATTATTAGAAAAATATGCTGAAAGTTATTTAGAAGAAAAGGTAATTTCATATTTATATAAAACTTCTAAAGAATTTCAATCTGATATTGTTGGTTTTGGGCGAAAACTTTCTAAAAATTATTTAACAATCAATGATTTTAAAGAACTTGATTGGTTAAATATTTATGATAATAGTTTTTTCGATGTAGAAGTAAATGTTCGTTTAAGAAGTTCTCAATTATTATTAAAGAATTAGGAGGTTCTTTATGATTTTCTTTTTTGTTTTAATTGCTTTTTGCATTTCTATTCGTACAATTAGTTATGGTATTTTTGAAATAAAAAAATGTGAAAATAAATTTGGAGGAATATTTGTAATATTTTTGTCTATATTTAGTTTAATATTTTCTACTATAATGATTTTATTTAGATAGAATATTATTATAAAAGACACTTTGTACTAAATTTATTTTTAATTTAATACAGAGTGTCTTTGGTCTTTTTCGTCTATAAAGGATTTTAAATATCCATTTGATTTCCTAAAAATCCTGCTGCAGATTGAAGAACCTTAAATTCAGATTCTCCCATTTTTGAGTTTTGTTCTTTTGCTAGTAAAATAACAGAACCAATTACATCCCCTTGGCATATTATAGGATAAATTACTTGAGCATTGTATTTTCTTTCTTTGTTATCGTTTTCGGTAATGGGTAATGCAATTTCATTATTGTCACTACTTGAATATATTTCTTTATTTTCTAACACTTCTTCTAATTGCTTACTTAGTCCTTGCTCTAAAAATTCTTTTTTTGAGCCTCCTGATACTGCAATTACTGTATCTTTATCTGTAATACAAGCTATATGTCCTGTTGTTTTAGCTAATGTTTCTGCATAGCTTGTTGCAAATTCTGAGAGTTCGCCTATTGGGGAATATTTTTTTAATATTACTTCCCCTTCCTTGTCTGTAAATATTTCAAGTGGATCTCCTTCTTTTATGCGAAGTGTTTTTCTTATTTCTTTTGGAATAACAATTCTTCCTAAATCATCTATTCTTCTAACTACACCTGTTGCTTTCAAATTTTTCCCTCCTTTTTAATTATGTCTACTTTTATTATGGCAAAAAAGGAAAAATTTATTCATTTTTTTTGTATAGCAAATGTCGAAGATTTTTATTTTTGTATTAAATTGCAGATTATAGAAAATAAAGTTGTAACATTTAATTTTTTATTACATACCATATCTTATGAGGTGAATATTTATGTTGAAAAAATTAGTGGCATGTTTGCTTCTTACATATATCTTTTTATTGTATAGCTGCGCTTATGTATTTGCTTTTGGTCCATCTGGTAAAATTTATCGTGGAATTGATGTAAGTGAATGGCAGGGTAATATTAATTTTGAAGGGGTCAAAAATAGTGGCATAGAAGTTGTTTATATACGTGCTAGTGAAGGTTTTAATTATACAGATCCTTATTATTTTAAAAATTACAATGGTGCTAAGCAGTATGGCTTAAAAGTTGGATTTTATCATTATGTAACTGCAAGAAATACTCGGCGAAGCAGTTGAACAAGCTGATTTTTTTAGTTCAGTTATTGGTAATTTAAATCCAGATTGCAGATTAGCAATTGATTTTGAATATTTCCCTGGGTTAAGTTCAGAAGAAATTAATAATATTTCTCTTGCTTTTTTAGAAAGAGTTCAAGAAAAAACTGGAAAAGAAATGGTTATTTATAGTAATGCATATGATGCCAAAACTATTTTTAGTGAAGAATTAGCCTCTCGTTATCCTATATGGGTAGCAAATTATTTTGTAAGTGAGCCAGAAAATAATGGAAAATGGGACTCTTGGGTTGGGTTTCAATATGCTGATAATGGAAGAATTGAAGGAATTAATGGAAATGTAGATTTAGATTATTTTACAGATGGTATATTTTTAAGTGACGTTTCTACTCCTGTACCGTCTCCATCTAACCCAGCTCCTTCTCCTGATGAAACTACAAGTATTACAATTCAATGTGGAGATACCTTATCTAGTATTGCAGTTTGTTATAATACAACTGTGGAAAGATTAGTTGAATTAAACAATATTGCTAATCCTAATTTAATTTACGCTGGAAGTACTTTATTAGTTCCTGTTTCTGGTAAAAGAAAACAACGTATTGCATATGTTGTAAAAAGTGGAGATACTTTATCTAGTATTGCTATTAGGTATCAAACAACTGTTCAAGAAATCGTTTCTCTTAATAGTATTGTCAACCCTAATTTAATTTATCCAGGGCAAATTTTATATATAAACACTTCTAATTTCGATAAAGGTGCAACTAGTAAATTACTTTATACTGTAAGGTATGGTGATACTTTGTCTGAAATTGCTTATGATTATGGAACTACTGTTAACGAATTAGTAAGGCTAAACAATATTTCTAATCCTAATATTATATATGTTGGTCAGGTTATTCGTATATAACATAAAAGTTGGGAATTTAGTTCCCAACTTTTACACTATATCGCTTTCTTCTTTTTTAGCAAATATTCCAGTTTTATATTTATCTAAAACATATCCTAAATCTTTTGAAAATTCCTCAAGCATAACGATTTTAATACCTATGTCTTTTCCTTTTATATAATCATCCACAATTTGTTTTAATTGTTTTATGTTCTTCATTTCTGGCTCTATTTCTTTTGGATGTTTGTCTACTCTTTTTCTTAGAATTTCTCTAATAGAAACAATGTCTTCATTACTTGCGCATGAAATTCTTTGAAACATTTGGTATACATCATAATATTTAAAAATAGGTACATTCATGCACTCTTTTTCAAACCTATCATAGAATGTTTCCATTTTCATTGGTATACATTTAAATATTTCTTCTGCTTTTTCTCTATACATTTTGTCTTTTAGTTGTATATTAATATCATAAAAATGTTTTAAAATCTCGTCCATTTCTGGGCTTGACTCATCAATAGATAGCTGTTTTAATTCTTCTTCTGGGTTCTCACAATATGAAGAATTTAATGAGGCAATATTCATTCCATTAAAGAATATAGTTTTCATAGTTTTTATGTCATATTGTATTAATCCTTTTTTGCTAAAATAGCTAAAATATGCAAACATTTTAACGGTTTCTAACAGTGTTAATTCTCCCTTTTTAATGTTTTCGATAATACTTTCAATAATTCCGCCAAATTCATCATCACTAATTTTCCAGTACTCTTCTGTTAATAATCTCTTATAACCAGGTAATTTATTAGTGTCAATTGTATTAATAATAATTTCCATATTATTTTTAAATGTTTTCATATCGAAAATTCTTGTTCTTACATATATTTCAATAAATTTAAAGAAACGGTATTCAGATTTAAAATTATAATAATAATTATTATCAAATTCTTTAATATAAAATTGCCTATTATCCATAAATACCCTTGAAGAAACAAGAATTGCTTTGTATTCTTCATTGTCTACAATATTAACAAACTTATCCTTTGTAACTTTTCCAGCTTTTATTTCAAAAGAAACCGCTATTGTAAATATTAGCATGGTTTGCATAACTCTATAATTCGTTTTTGGATAATTTTTGTTTACCATTTCATAGATTTTTTTAAAATCATTTAATGCATGTTTTAGAATTCTTAAATTTCTTGTTCCACTTTTGTTAAAAGTAGAAATAATTAAATTTGTATTTTCTCTTAAAAATTTTAATAAATCAGGATTATTTTCATACCTCATTAATAATCCATTAATTATATAATTAAATTCGGGTGCATATTCAAATGTCTCTCCAATTAGTTTTTCTTTAATTCTTTCATAATCATTTGCTTTGTCAAAAACATATTCTATTTTGTCTCTTATTTTTTCTACCATTGGTTTTTCGGTTTTTGCTAGGTCTCCTTCTTTATCTAAAAGATAAGTAGCAATAAAAGTTTTCATTTCTAAATTTGTGCTTTTTAATTTTGTTGATAATTCTTTTTCATTGCAAATAATAATAGTTTTAATATGATCATGCTCTACAAAGTTATTAATATAGCCTAAAATGTCAATAACATCTACATTTGCTCTTTCTAAGTCATCAAAGCAAAGTACTTTATCATCAGTTGAAAAAAAGTTAGAATAATCAACTTTGTCCCCATTTTGTGTAACACCAAAAAAGTTTGCCATATCTAGACCAGTTTTAGCATATTCTGGAATTCTAGATTGATTATTTGCATTCATATATTTTTTTAAATTTTTATCCATTAATTGTGTTGTTTCAATAAAAATTTTTTTGCTTATATCTTCTAGGTTTGAAATACCATATAGTGACATATATATTGTTGTATATGTCTTTCCATTAAATTGCATTCCGTCAATTCTATTTCTAATTTTATGATTCCAAAAATATGTTTTTCCGCTTCCCCATTCGCCATTTAGCATAATTGCATAATCTGTATAATCAGCTCTTACATAATCTAATATGCTTTCAACTAAATCTTCCATTACAATTATCCTTCCTTTCTTGTAAAATTAGTCTTTCGCAATTGTAAATACTAGTATTTTTTTTGCTCCTGACTTTTTAAGCATTCTACTGCATTCATTAGCTGTACTTCCTGTTGTATATATATCGTCAAATAAAATGATATTTTTATTAATTATATTTTGCTTATTTAATACTTTATATACATTTTTTACATTGTGTGTTCTTTCATTTTTTTGTAAAGTGCTTTGAGTTTTATTTTCTCCGTATTTTTATTAAAGAATTATCACAATATTCTAGTTCAGTAATAAATTTTGCAATTTGCCTTGCTATTAGGCTTGATTGATTATATCCTCTTTTTCTTTCTTTTTTGTAATGCATTGGAACTGGAATTATTATATCATAACTTTTTAAAATTCCACATATTTTTTCATTATTTAATATAATTTCTGCAAAAGTTTCAAAAAGGTATGGTTTATCATTAAATTTATACTGTATAATTTTTTTTCTTATAATACCTTCATATGAAAATAAAAATAAATGCTCATTAAAATATTTTGTATTGAAAAAGTTTAGCTTCGCTTTTTCTATATATTTTAATTTTAATTCACATTTTTTGCATAAACTTTCTTTGCAAATTTTATTGCAGAATCCACAAGTTTTTGGAAACAAAAAATCAAGAACAAAATCCAACATAATAATACCTCCTAAGATTTTGCCCCCAATTTTAATATAAAAGGTCTATGTGCTTTCTAGTTTATACTTTAATCCTGTATTTCTTTTCTTGCTATCAACATTTTTTATCATAAAATCAATAATATTTTTTCCTCCAATTACAACTAGCATTCTCTTTGCTCTAGTAATAGCTGTGTAAAGTAAATTTCTTGTCAATAGCATCGGAGAAGATGGTGGTATTGCAAGAATAACCACATTAAACTCACTACCGTTGTGATTTATGAATAGTAATAGCATAGGCATGTTCAATTTGGTCTAATTCCGAAAACTGGTACCACGCTACTTTTTCATCATCATATAAAATTTTTACTTGTTTTGATTCATTATCAATGTGGTCTATTTTTCCTATTTCTCCATTAAAAATACCTGTTCCTGTTTCTTCTTTCCTTACCCAGTAAATATCGTAATTGTTTTTAATTTGCATTACTCTATCTCCCACACGGTATATCTGTTCTCCATACTGTTTTTCTTCTTTTAAATCTGAATGCGGATTTATTGCTTCTTGCAAACTTTTATTTAATTCCTTTGTTCCCAATATTCCCCTTTTAGTAGGTGTTAATACTTGCATATCTTTAAAAAAATCGTAATTCCCATATTTTACGAGTCTTTCTTTGCATAATGATATAACTTGGTATAATATTTTTTCTTTGCTAATTTCATTAATATAGAAAAAATCATTTTTTTGTTCTTCGTTATTTTCATTTGTTATAAAACTTTTGCCTTCATTAACATTATGTGCATTTATAACAATTTTGCTCTTAGCAGCTTGTCTAAAAATTTTATTTAACTGTACTACTGGTAAAATATTGGAATTAATAATATCTTCTAGTAGATTTCCGTGGTCCTACAGATGGTAGCTGATTACTATCTCCTACTAATACTAATTTTGTACCAATGTAAATTCCCTTTAGTAATGTATTCATAAGGAAAACATCTACCATAGACACTTCGTCTACTATTATAATATCTGCATCAATTGGTGGTACATCATAATCAATATTTTCTAGTTTTAATTCATCCTGAATTTTCCCAATTTCTAATAGTCTATGAATTGTTTTTGCTTCCTTCTCGGTTGCCTCTGTCATTCTCTTGGCAGCTCTTCCTGTTGGAGCACATAAAACTACTTTTTTACCTTGTTTTTCGTAAATAGAAATTATTTCCTTTATAATTGTTGTTTTTCCAGTTCCGGGGTCCCCCTGTAATAACACATATATTATTTTCGTTTACACACATAACAGCTTCTTTTTGTTTTTCGGAAAGTTCTATTTTTAATTTTTCTTCTTGTATTTTTAGTTCTTTTTCAATATTTTTTATATATTTATTATTATTTGCATTAATCATTATTTTTATTTTTTCTGCAATGTTTTTCTCGGCTTTATAAAAAGGATATAAATATATCCATTCTTCATTATCTTGTTTTTCTATTACAATTTTTTTTGTGGCGTGTAAATTAATAAGGCTATCTTCTACTTCTTCTTTAGAAACATCTAATAAATCTGTCACAAATTTAATTAAATTTTCTTTAGCAACACAAGTATTTCCATTATAACTTGTTAAAATAATACTATATTTAATTCCACTTTCTATTCTTTTTTGGCTATTATATGGTACTCCTAAATCCATTGCCATTTTGTCTATTTGTTTAAAGTCAACACCATAGGTAATATCTATTAGAATATATGGGTTTTCTTCTATAGTGTTAATAGCATTTATTCCGTAGTGCTTCATATACTTTTTTACTATTTTGCGCAGTAATTCCGAAAGCGTTCTAAGAAGCTAACAATTTGCCAAAGCTCCCATTTTTCATTAAATTCTTGTGCAATTTCTAATGCCTTTTTTTCGTTGATTCCTTTTATCTGTGTTAATTTTTCTGGTTCAAATTTAAAAATGGCAATAGTTTCTTCTCCAAATTTGTCTACAATTTTTTTGGCTGTAGCAGGTCCTATTCCTTTAATTGTCCCTCCTGCTAAATATTTTTCAATTTGTTTTGCTCCTTTAGGCATTAGTTTTTCAAAAGTATCTATCTTGAATTGTCTTCCATATTCTTGGTGATTTACAAATTTACCAATTAAATTTAATGTATCTCCAGATGTAATAAATGGTAAATATCCGAACAGCAGTTGTTAATTCCTCTTCTGTTTGGAAAATGCATATAGTATAACTATTAATTTCATTTTGATAAATAATTTCTTCTACTGTTCCTGTTATTTCCACTTATTGGTCTCCTTTCTAGGTTTATAACTTTTATATACTTGTTTTTTCAAAAATAAATCGTTTTGTTGTTTCAAAAGATAAATTTTCTAATTGGTACTCTTCTTTTTTTTGTATATTACCATATTTGTTTAAAATAATATTTTTTAAAATATTTTCTGTCCACCAAGGGTTTTTTACAAATACTGGGCCTAGGCAATTAGTAACAATTAAATTTTTGTTTCTTACTCCTTCTACTTTGCTTCCATTATTTCCATATCCATAAATTATATTACCTAATGGATCTTCTTGTTGTAATTGAATATCTATCATTTGTATTTGTGATCCCATAATTTGTTGTTTTGTTTCATTAACATAAAAATATAAGTCATCTCCTATAACAGTTTTTCTTTCTTGTGCATTAAAGTCTAATAGCCCAAGTCCTTCTAATTCTTCTCCATTTTGTCTTATAATTTTTTTCCCAAATAATGCACCTGTTGTTCCAATAGAAATCATATATTTATTAGCTAATATGTATTGGTAAATCTCTTCTATTTTATTAGATAATGACTCTTTTATTATAGGAAGTACTTTTAGTTCTCCTGGTAGGAATATCATAATATCTATATTGTTAAAATTTATTTCTTCTTTATAATTATTAATTCTAATAGTTTTAAGTTTAACTCCAAGGTTATCTGCTATTTTATTGAATGCCTGAATACTGCCTCTTTCCCCATGGAGGTTTAAAATATCTGGGTACATCCATGCCAAATTAATTTCTACTTTATCCATTAATTAAAGCCTCCCTTTCCAAAAAATTTTTAATTTTTTTATATGGTTTCATACCTGTTAAAATATAAATATTATTTGTTTTTAGCTCGTCCATTTTCTTTAAAATTATTTCAATATCTTCTTCATCAATAATTTCAATATTTTCTTTGTTTGCTCCATCATAAATCATTCTATTGGCTACGTCATAACAAACTGTTTTAGAAAAAACAATATATTTTTCTACTGGAGTTGTAGCAATATTTTTAAAGCTACAATCAAAAAAATAAAATGTATTAGCATAATGTGGTAAAAAATCTTTTACTTCGTAAAATCCAGCAAATATTGCTTTTTCTGATTTGTCTTCAGCAATTGTATCTAATGCAGATTGTAATGTTTCTGGGTTTTCTTGTTTCATTCTTAAGTAATGTATGATTTTGTCTTTGTATTTTAATACTTCTCTTCTTTCCCCAGGATTTACAAATGTTTGAAAAGCTTTTTGTATTTGTTCTTCTGTTAGTCCAAATTTTTTTGATACCGCAATTGTAGCTGCATAGTTATAAATATAAAATGGAGTATAATACGTAATATTATATTTCTTTTCATTACATTCAAAAGTTTTATTTTCAAAGTCCACATTTTTTATTAAAATATCTGGTTCTTCTTTAGATTTATAATCGCAATTGCTACATTCAAATTTTCCAATGCTTTCTAAATTATAAAACTTGTATTTTATTGGGTAATTACATTTTGGGCATGGTAAAGTAACATCATAAAAATCGTCCTTTTCAAAGCTTTTGGAATTTTTATCTACACTAAAATATATAACTTGTCCAGCTTTGTCTTCTAAAGCTCTACTTCTAGGTTCTTCATCGTTTACAAATAAAGTAATATCTTTTCCTATTACATTTTCGAATTTAGAAAAAATAAAGTCTGGATCTCCATTTCTTTGTACCTGGTCTTTTTGCAAATTTGTTATGCACAAGTTATGCGCTGGTAATACTTTATGTATGGCTGATAGGCTTCTTTCATCAATTTCTAAAACTAAAAATTCTTTTTTAAACTTACCTGTTAAGCTAGAATTTTTAATTAAAGTTGTAGCAACTCCCCCCATCATGTTAGCTCCTTCTTTATTAGTAGCAGTTTTTTTACCTGCGCTTTTTATAGTATGAGCAATTAAATTAGTAGTTGTTGATTTTCCATTTGTTCCTGTAATCATAATTACTTTGTCTAAATTTATCCCTCTAAATCCCGCAATAAAATTTGGCATTAATTTAGTTGCAACTTTTCCAGAAAAATTTGTTCCTCTTGTTTTATCTATAATATTTACACAAAATGCCGCTATTTTTCCTATCCATAACGAAAATATAAATTGTATATTCATAAAAAAACACCTCTAACCTTTTTAGCTTAGAAGTATTTTATCACGAATTATATTATTTTTAAAGATTTTTCTATTATTTTTTAATTGCAAAAATATAGACTTATATAATTTAATTTTTATCAACGCTATCTATAATATCTTTACATTCTTTCCAATCTAATACATTAATATATTCATAGTCCTTTTGTATTTTTTCAATTATTTCTGGTGTTTCATCTGTTGAGTTTAAATCTGTAATAATTACTTTTTTTATTAATTCTTCATTACCATAAATTAGTCTAAATAAAACTGTTCTTAGAAAACCTTCTATTGTATCTTCCTGATTTTTTACTGCTAAAATCATATATATACCTTTAGATTTTAAATTTGTAGTTGTAAATATATAATATGTATTTTTAATAATTTCAATAAAACCATATATAGCTAAAGTACAAATAATAAGATTAAAAATAAATTCCAGCATTTTATGCCTCCTAATTATAATGTATGTTATTTATTTTTGTTGGTGAGTATTTTTAATAAATTCAGTTTAAAATCTTATTATTAATTTTTCCTTCCAAAAAAAGTTATTATATAAAAATTTAAGATAAATCTCATTTATGTTTTTAGTTGTTAAAAATTTTATATGAGATTATATAAATTTTATATAATAACTTTTTTTATTATACTAGGTCTAAAATTATATTAATTGTAGTATTGCTACTTCTGCTGCATCTCCTCTTCTAGGACCAGCTTTTAATATACGTGTATATCCACCAACTCTACCTTCATATTTTGGTGCTATTTCATTAAATAATTTATTTATTAAGTCAATATTATTACCTTTTTCGTCTGTTACTTTATTAATGTGTTTCATTATTTTTCTTCTAGCATTTAGTCTTGATGGCATATCTTTTTGTCTTTTTTCGGTTGTTTCTTCTTTTACAACTTTCCAATATTCTTTGCCATTTTTACTTGTTGCTTTTTCAGTAACTTTATTGCCTTTGCTATCTAATTTTGCTTTAACTACTTTTACTTCTACTGTTTCGAAATTGTCTTTTTCTTTTATTGCTAATGCAATAATGCTATCTGCAATTGCTTTTACTTCTTTTGCTCTTGGTAATGTTGTTTCAATTTTTCCATGTAATATTAAATCTGTTACTTGGCATTTAAGCATTGCAAGCCTTTGGTCAGTAGTTTTTCCTAACTTTCTATTTATAGCCATTTTACAAAAATTCCTTTCTTTAATATTTTATTTATTTTAGTCTTCTTCTGATGCAAAATCTAGTCCTAATGCGTGTAATTTATTAGTAACTTCATCTAGTGATTTCTTTCCTAGGTTTCTTACTTTCATCATATCTGAACCAGATTTGTTTGCTAAATCTTCTACTGTAGAAATTCCAGCTCTTTTTAAACAATTGTATGATCTTACAGATAATTCTAGTTCTTCAATTGGCATTTCTAATACTTTGCCTTTTTTAGATTCTTCTTTTTCAATCATAATTTGTGTATTTTTTGCAGTTTCTGAAAGGTCAATAAATAAATTCAAATGTTCTGTCATAACTTTAGCTGCTAAGCTTAATGCTTCATATGGCTTTAAACTACCATCTGTCCACACTTCTATTGTTAGTTTATCATAGTCTACCATTTGACCTACTCTTGTATTTTCAACAGAATAATTTACTTTTTTTACAGGAGTAAATATAGAATCTATTGGAAGAGCTCCTAATCCTTGATTTGGATTTTTATTTTTTTCAGCTGTATTGTATCCTCTTCCTTTATTAACAGTCATTTCAATTTGAAGACTTCCTTTTTCAGATACTGTAGCAATATGAGTTTCTGGGTTTAAAATTTCAACTGTGCCATCTGTTATAATATCTGAAGCTGTAACTTCTCCTTCACCTTTAAAGTCAATTCTAATTATTTTTTCTTCGTTATTATGAAGTTTTAATCTTACGTTCTTTAAATTAACAATAATCTCTGGAACGTCTTCTACTACATTTGCAATAGTAGAGAATTCGTGAACTACACCTTCTATTTTAATGCTTGTAATTGCTGCTCCTGGAAGTGATGATAGCAAAATTCTCCTTAAAGAATTTCCAATTGTCATTCCATAACCACGTTCTAATGGTTCACATACAAATTTTGCATAATTTTTCTCATTGTCTACACTTAAGCATTCAATATTTGGTTTTTCGAATTCAATCATTTTTAACCTCCTAAATTAAAACATTTAATAATTATTTAGAATATAACTCTACAATTAAATGTTCTTCTACTGGTATATCAACATCTTCTCTTGATGCTAGTCTAATAACTTTACCGCTTAAGTTTTTTTCATCTTTTTCTAACCATTCTGGAACAGGTCTTGAAGCATTAATTTCTATGTTTTCTTTAATTGTTTTGTTGTCTTTTCTAATTTCTCTAACTGTAATTATATCCCCTGGTTTTACTAAATAAGATGGGATATTAACTTTTCTTCCATTTACTTCAAATTGTCCATGTGTTACAAACATTCTTGCTTGGCGTCTTGAAGAACCATATCCTAATCTATATACAACATTATCTAATCTACTTTCTAAAATTTGAAGTAAAATTTCACCTGTAATTCCTTTTTTACTTTCAGCCATTTCAAAATATCTTCTGAATTGTTTTTCTCCAACTCCATAGAATGATTTTGTTTTTTGTTTTTCTCTTAATTGTGTACCATATTCAGAAAGTTTTTTTCTTTTTTGTCCATGTTGTCCTGGCGCATAATTTCTTCTTGTAATACTACATTTATCTGTATAGCATCTTGAACCTTTTAAGAACAATTTTTGTCCTTCTCTACGACAAATACGGCATTGTTCGTCTTTATATCTTGCCATTTCTATATTTCCCTCCTTTTATACTCTTCTTCTTTTTGGTGGTCTACAACCATTATGAGGAATTGGAGTTACATCTTTAATCATACTAATTTCCAATCCTGCTGTTTGAAGCGAACGAATTGCTGCTTCACGACCAGATCCTGGTCCTTTTACATATACTTCAACAGATTTTAGTCCATGTTCCATTGCAGCCTTTGCAGCTGTTTCTGCAGCTTCTCCTGCAGCAAATGGTGTTGATTTTCTTGAACCTTTAAATCCAAGTTCTCCGGCGCTAGCCCAAGAAATAACATTTCCTTTAACATCTGTAATTGTAACAATTGTATTATTAAAACTAGAGTGAATGTGTGCTGCTCCTTTATCAATGTTTTTTCTATCTTTTCTTCTAGTTACTGTCTTTTTTGTTGCATTTTTCGTAGCCATTTTTTGAATTTTCCTCCTTATTCAATAATTCTAGAGTTTATTTTTAACTCTTACTTTTGCTTTTACTTACTAGTTTTCTTGGACCTTTTCTTGTACGAGCATTTGTTTTTGTTCTTTGTCCTCTTACAGGCAATCCTTTTCTATGTCTGATTCCTCTATAGCAACCAATTTCTGTAAGTCTTTTAATATTAAGCGCTACTTCTCTTCTTAGGTCACCTTCTACTTTATAGCCTTCCATCGCTTTTCTTATTTTGCTTACATCTTCATCGCTTAGGTCTTTTACTCTAGTGTCTGGATTTACTCCTGCTTCTGATAATATTTTTTGAGAACTTGTTAATCCTATTCCATAAATATACGTAAGTCCTATTTCAACTCTTTTTTCTCTAGGTAAATCTACTCCTGCTATACGAGCCATTTTTTGCACCTCCAAAATATTTTATGTTTTTTTATTTTAAAGTGAAATGCATATAATGTTTTAAAACATTATATCAGTAAAATAAAAAACAATTTAATTTATATAAACAAACTCATAAGGAAAGTAAGCTTTTTGCTTACCAGCCGCCACCTTAAAGTATGTCTATTACAAATGAAAATTAAGGCTATATTCAAAAAACTAGCCTTGTCTTTGTTTATGTTTTGGGTTTTCGCAAATTACCCTAATAACACCTTTTCTTTTTATTACTTTACATTTTTCACATATTTTTTTTACTGATGGTCTTACTTTCATGTTGCCACCTCCAATCTAAGATTTTGCCATTTTTACTATATTATAAATATAATGGTAATAATTTGCAATATATTATTTTGCTCTCCATGTTATACGACCTTTTGTTAAGTCATAAGGAGAAAGTTCTACTTTTACTTTGTCTCCAGGCAGAATTTTTATGTAATTCATTCTAAGCTTTCCAGAAATATGAGCTAATATTTTATGCCCATTTTCTAGTTCAACTTTAAAGTTTGTATTAGGAAGAGTTTCTACAACTGTTCCTTCAACTTCTATAACATCCTCTTTTGCCAATAGTATTCCCTCCTATTTTAGGTATTTTTCACAATTAGCTAATATAGTATATAATAAAATTACAATATTGTCAATATTTCTGGTTCTTTTTCTGTAATTAAAATGGTATTTTCGTAATGTGCAGCTAAACTACCATCAAGTGTAACAACTGTCCACCCGTCATCTAATATATCAATATCTGGTTTACCAGCATTTACCATGGGTTCAATTGCTAAAGTCATGCCAGCTTCAAGCCTTAAACCCTTATTGGGCTTTCCATAGTTTGGAATCCCTGGATCCTCGTGCATAGCTTGTCCTATTCCGTGTCCTTGGAACTCTTTTAATACAGAAAATCCATTTGATTCTACAAATTCTCCTATTCTATGAGAAATATCTCCAATTCTATAGCCAACTCTTGCAAACTTTATTCCTTCAAAAAAGGCTTGTTTTGTTACTTCTACTAATCTTTTTGCTTCTTTTGTTGCACAATTTAGTCCCCCTATAATATGAGTTCTAGTAGCATCTCCATGAAATCCGTTTTTATATGCACAAAGGTCTGTACTAACAATGTCTCCTTCTTTTAAAATAACTTTTTTAGATGGAATTCCATGAATAACTTCATTATTAACAGAAATGCAAACCCCTGCTGGAAATGGTGGAACTCCTTTTATTCCACTAGGATAATTTTTGCAAGATGGAATCGCTCCATTTTCATAAATAACATTTTCAGCAATTTTGTTTAATTCCCATGTACTAATTCCAGGTTTAATTGCATTTTTTATTGCTTCTTGTGCTAAGGCAACAATTTTGCATGATTCTTTCATGTATTCAATTTCCTTTTTTGTTTTAATTGTAAACATTATTTTCTCCTTATTTTATGTTAAAATCTAGTATTATTTTTTTGTATATTTCTATGTTTTTAGGTATGCTTTAATTTCTTCTGCAATTCCCATGGTAGTCACATCAGATTCTGCATTTAGTTTTACAGTATATAAAATATCTTTGTTCTTATAAAAATCAATTAGGCATTCAGAAGTTTCATGGTATGTTTTTAAGCGTTGCTTTACAGTTTGTTCATTATCGTCTGCTCTTTGTATTAGTTTTGTGCCACATTTGTCGCAAATGTCTTCTATTTTAGGTGGTTTAAAATCTAAATTGTAAATCGCTCTGCATTCTGGATTTGGACAAGTTCTCCTTTTTACAATTCTTTCAATAATTTCTTCATCTGGTAAGCTTAAATCTACTGCTATGTTTATTTTTCTACCTTGTTCTTGTAATATTTTTTCTAGTTCTAATGCCTGATTAATATTTCGTGGAAAGCCATCTAATATCATTCCTCTTTTTGTATCTTTTTCTTCAAACCTTTTGGCTATTAATTTAATTGCTAGTTCATCTGGTACTAGTTCTCCCTTGTTTACATATTTTTCTATTTCTTTTCCAATTTCTCCATGTTTTTTTATGTAACTTCTAAAAATTTCTCCACTAGAAATATGGACAATATTTAGTTGGTTTGAAAGCATTTGTCCTACAGTTCCTTTTCCAACTCCTGGAGCTCCTAGCATAACAATTATCATATTTTCCTCCTAACAATACTAATTTTTTTCTATATATAGTTTAGTTAAAATGTGTTAATAAGAAAAATTGTGTATATGTGTTCAATCTCTTTTTCTTGTTATATTATATAATATATTTTTTTCAATAAATATTATAACACAATATTTACTAAAAAAAATATATTAGGTCACCATATTAGGCGACCTTTTATAATGTTTATTCTAAAAATCCTTTATAATGTCTCATTACTAATTGAGATTCTAGTTGTTGTACAGTTTCTAATGCAACACCCACTACAATTAAAATTGATGTACCGCCAAATGCTACATTTAAATTGGTAAATCTCATTAGCATTGGTAATATTGCAATTATACTTAGGAATAGTCCTCCAAACCATGTTAATTTAGAAACAATTGCTGATAAATAGTCTGTTGTTGGTTTTCCTGCTCTTATTCCTGGTATAAATCCACCATTTTTCTTAATATTATTTGATACTTCTGCAGGATTAAATGTTGCATATGTATAAAAGAATGTAAATCCTACTATTAATAGTAAGTACACAACTGCATTAGCAATTGTATAACCTACCGGCACTTGCGAAGAACTAGTTGCAAGTGAAAATTTATATATTACCGACCAAAATCCAGTTGCTGTAGCAATGTCTGGATTAAACATTGGTATAATCATTGCTGGGAATGTCATAAATGATGAAGCAAATATTACTGGTATGACACCTGCCATAGCTAGTTTTAATGGTATATGAGTATTTTGCCCACCATACATTTTTCTTCCTACTACTTTTTTAGCATATTGTACAGGTACTCTTCTTTCTGCTTCTTGTACAAATACAACACCTGCTACTAATACAATTGCTCCAATAACAATTCCTAAAGCTACTAATAATCCTGTTGTGCTAAATCCTGAAGATGTAATAATTAATCCATATAGTGTTGTTACAACACTTGGCAAACTTGAAATAATACCTATAAAAATAATTATAGAAATTCCATTTCCTATTCCTTTATTTGTAATTTGCTCTCCAAGCCACATTAGTAGTGCAGTACCAGCCATTAAAGAAATTACCACTAAAAATCCTGTCATAAATCCAGGGTTTATAAATATTCCTGAACCACTATAAGAAATATATATTCCTAGTCCTTCTACCAAAGCTAAAACAATAGTTAGCATTTTAGTATAGCGATTAACTTTTGCTTTTCCTTCTTCTCCGCCTTCTTTAATTGCCCTTTCTAATGAAGGAATTATCATTGATAAAAGTTGAATTACAATTGATGCTGTAATGTATGGACTAATTGTCATTGCAAAAATTGAAAATCTTGAAAAAGCTCCTCCTGAAATAATATCAATTAAGCCTGATAATCCATTAGCTCCGAGAGTTCATAACGTCATTTAATTGAATTGCGTCAACTCCTGGTACTGTTATAAAACAACCTAATCTAAAAATAATAATTAATACTAATGTATATAATAACTTTTTTCTAACATCTGGAGTTTTTAAGGCATTTTTAATAGTCTTAAACAACTTCTATCACCTCTACTTTTCCTCCTAAAGCTTCTATTTTTTCTTTAGCAGATGCAGTAAATCTAACAGCCTTTACAGATAATTTTTTATCTAGGCTACCTGTTCCTAATATAACAATACCATCATTAATTTTTTTAATAATTCCTTCTGCTAATAAACTTTCAGCACTAACTTCTGTAGCTTTACTTTTATTTAACATAGTTAATGTTACTTCTGTGTAGTTCTTAGCATAAATATTATTAAATCCTCTTTTTGGTAGTCTTCTATATAATGGTGTTTGGCCACCTTCGAAACCTCTTCTTACTCCTCCACCAGTTCTTGCTTTTTGACCTTTATGTCCCTTTCCTGAAGTTTTTCCAAGTCCAGAACCAATTCCACGGCCTACTCTTTTTCTAGTTTGTTTTTTTACTGCTGGTTTTAATTCTCCAAGTTTCATCTTTTTCCCTCCTTTTATTTGGATATTGAGATTTTTAAATCCATAAAATTTTAATTATATTAATATTAAACAAGTTCATCTGTCTTTTTGCCTCTTATTTTAGCAACTTGTTCTACTGTTTTCATATTTTCTAGTGCATTTAATGTAGCATGTACCACATTTCTAGGATTATTTGTTCCAATAACTTTTGTTTTAATATCTCTATATCCTGCTAGTTCTAATACAGGTCTTACACTACCCCCTGCAATTAATCCCGTACCTTCTGCTCCTGGTTTTAAAAGTACACTTGCAGAACCAAATTTTCCAACATATTCGTGTGGTATTGTAGTACCAACTATTGGTACTTCAATTAAGTTCTTTTTAGCATCTTCAATTGCCTTTTTTATAGCGTCTGGAACTTCTGATGCTTTACCATTTCCTACTCCTATATGTCCTGCTCCATCTCCAACAACAACAACTGCACTAAATCTAAAAGTTCTACCACCTTTTACAACTTTTGCAACTCTACTAATAGCTACAACTTTTTCTTTTAACTCCATTGAATTTTCGTTTTCCATTATTTTTTATTCACCTCTCTTTTTTAAAACACTAATCCTGCTTCTCTTGCAGCTTCAGCTAATTCCTTCACTACACCATGATAAATATATCCGCCTCTATCATATACAACATTAGTAATTTTTTTATCTAATGCTCTTTTTGCAATTAATATTCCTACTTCTTTAGCAGCTTCTTTATTAGAATGTTTGGTTTTTACTTCCTTGTCTAGTGTCGATGCACTAACTAAAGTGGTTCTTGCAACATCGTCAATAATTTGCGCATAAATGTGATTATTACTTCTATAAACACAAAGTCTTGGACGTTCTGCTGTACCATTTATTTTATTACGAACTCTTAAATGCTTTTTTGCTCTTGCTTCTTTTCTACTAATTTTAGATATCATGATTTCTCCTTTCTATAAAATATAGTTTTTAACTAAATTTTATTTTTTACCTGCTTTTCCTTCTTTTCTTCTAATAGTTTCTTCAGCATATTTAATACCTTTTCCTCTATACACTTCTGGTGGTCTTTTTGTTCTAATAACTGCTGCTGTTTGCCCAACTAATTCTTTATCTACCCCTTTTACAATTATTTCGTTTGGATTTGGTACTTCAAATTTTATGCCTTCTGGCTCTACCATCTCTACTTGATGAGAGTATCCTAATGTTAGGACTAATTTATTTCCTTGTTTTGCAGCCCTATATCCAACACCATTTACTTCTAATTTTCTAGTATATTCATTAACTGTTCCTTCTATCATATTGTTAATTAATGTTCTTGTTAAACCATGTAAGCTTTTGTTTTGTGCTTCATCATCTGGTCTTGCAACAGTAATAGTACTACCATCAATTGTAATTTTCATATTATTATGAAATTCTCTTGTAAGTGTTCCTTTTGGTCCTTTTACAGTTAATTTATTTCCATCTAGTGTAACTTCAACACCTGCTGGTACTGTAATAGGTTTATTTCCTATTCTTGACATTGTAGCCTTCTCCTTTCTATATTTTTACTACCATATATAAGCTAATACTTCTCCACCTAAATTTTCTTTTCTTGCTTCTTTATCTGTCATAATTCCTTTTGATGTTGAAATTAAGGCAATTCCTAAGCCGTTTAAAACTCTTGGAAGTTCTTCTTTTGAAGCATATACTCTTAATCCTGGTTTACTAATTCTTTTTAATCCAGAAATTACTTTTACACCTTTATCATCATATTTTAAAGTAATTCTAATTATCCCTTGAGCACCATCATTTATTCCTTCATATGCTTTAATATATCCTTCTTTAAACAATATTTCTGCAATTGACTTTTTTATATTTGATGCAGGAATGTCCACAGTTTTAAATTTAGAACTACTAGCATTTCTTATTCTTGTTAACATATCTGCTATTGGATCAGTTGTATTCATTTACTTACCTCCTATCTTAAATAATAACTTCTAAAGCTCACGAACAATTAAAAGCGAATATTATTTTTACCAGCTGGCTTTTTTAATCCCTGGTATTTCACCTTTATGAGCTAATTCTCTAAAGCAAACACGGCAAATTCCATATTTTCTAATATAACTATGTGGTCTTCCACATAATTTACATCTATTATATTGTCTAGTTTTATATTTTTGTTCTTTTTGTTGTTTAACAATTAATGATTTTTTAGCCATGGCTTCTCCTTTCCTTTTTTATTTATTTTTTAAATGGCATTCCTAAAAGAGTTAGTAACTCTTTTGCTTCTTCATCTGTTTTAGCAGTTGTTACAAAGCATATATCCATTCCTCTTAACTTATCTATTTTATCGTATTCAATTTCTGGGAATATTAATTGTTCTTTTACTCCCATTGAATAATTACCTCTTCCATCAAAAGAATTATCAGAAACCCCTCTAAAGTCTCTTACTCTTGGAAGAGCAAGATTAAATAGTTTATATACAAAATCATACATTTTTCCTGATCTTAAAGTAACTTTAAGTCCAATATTTGCTCCTTGTCTTAGCTTAAATGCTGCAATTGATTTTTTTGCTTTTGTTACAATTGGCTTTTGACCAGTTATAATCTGTAAATCATTCATTGCATTATCTAATGCTTTAGGATTATCTTTTAGGTCTCCTAATCCTATATTAATTACAACTTTTTCTAATTTTGGTACTTCCATAATTGATTTATATTGAAATTTTTTCATTAATGCAGGTATAACCTCTTTTTGGTATTGTTCTTTTAATTTTTCCATTTATCTTTCCTCCTTTCTATTTAAGCTTATTTCCACATTTCTTACAAACACGAACCTTTTCGTCTTTTTCTATTTCGTATCCAATTCTTGTAGGCTTATTACATTTTGGGCAAACAACAGCTAATTTTGCACTGTTTATTGCACATTCTATAGAAATAATGCCACCTTCTTCTCCTTGTTTTTTTGGTTTTACATGTTTTTTTCTTACATTTATACCTTTTACAACTACTTTTCCGTGTTTTGGTATAACCTCTAAAACTTCACCTGTTTTTCCTTTATCGTTTCCAGATAAGACTTGAACATTATCACCTTTTTTTATTTTCATTTATTTCACCTCAATTTCACTCTTTAAGAAGAAGTCAGAAATCAGATGTCTGAAACATATTTTAATAAATTGCTGACTTCTTTTTTATATATTTAATTTTTTTATAGTAGCAGGTCTTCAAAACCTCTGATTTCTGACCTCTTACATTAATTATAATACTTCTGGTGCAAGAGATAAAATTTTCATATATTCTTTGTCTCTAAGTTCTCTTGCTACAGGTCCAAATATACGTGTTCCTCTTGGATTTCCATCATCACGTATAATAACAGCTGCATTTTCATCAAATCTAATATATGACCCATCTGGTCTTTTTGTAGGATATTTTGTTCTAACTACAACAGCTTTTACTACATCTCCTTTTTTTACCATTCCAAGTGGAGATGCATTTTTTACTGATGCAATAATAACATCACCTATTCTGGCAACTTTTCTATGTGATCCGCCTAAGCATCTAATACACATAATTTCTTTTGCGCCAGTATTATCAGCTACTTTTAATATTGATTGTTGCTGTACCATAACTTTCTCCTCTCTACCTATTTTTAAGAATCTTATTTTATTACTGCCTTTTCTACAATTTCGACTACTCTCCATCTTTTATCTTTAGAAAGTGGTCTAGTTTCCATTACTTTTACTTTATCTCCAACTTTGCAAGCATTTTCTTCATCATGTGCTTTTAGTTTATAAGTTCTTTTTACAATTTTCTTATACATTGGATGCTTAACACTAGTTTGTACTGCTACTACTACAGTTTTATCCATTTTGTCTGATGTAACAGTACCAATCATAACCTTGCGAAGATTTCTCTTTTCAGCCATTTTATCTTCTCCTTTCTATTTTCGGATATAAGAATTTTAATTAAACTTTAAAAATTTTATGTTTTAAATATAAAAGTTTAATTAGCTAATTCTCTTTCTCTTAATACAGTTTTTATTTTTGCAATATCTCTTCTTACCTCTTTAATTTTCAATGGATTATCTAATCCATTTGTTGCTAGAGAAAATCTTAGCTTAAATAATTCTGTTTTTAATTCTCCTAATTCTTTCTCTAGTTCTGGTGAAGACATTTCTCTTATTTTACTTATCTTCATCATTATCACCACCTATTTCATTTTCTTTGCTAACAAATTTGGTTTTTATTGGTAGTTTGTGCATTGCTAATCTTAATGCTTCTTTTGCAGTTTCTTCTGGAATACCTGCTATTTCGAACATTACTCTACCTGGTTTTACTACTGCTACCCAATATTCTGGATTTCCTTTCCCACTTCCCATACGAGTTTCTGCTGGTTTTTTGGTAATAGGTTTATCAGGGAATATTTTTATCCAAACTTTTCCGCCTCTTTTAATGAAACGTGTCATTGCAATACGAGCAGCTTCAATTTGGTTAGCTGTAATCCAGCCTGCTTCTAATGCTTGAATTCCATATTCGCCTTCACTTACATAATTGCCTCTTGAAGCTTTACCTCTCATTCTACCCTTTTGCATTTTTCTATATTTTGTTCTTTTTGGCATTACTGGCATTATTTTTCCCCTCCTTCAGTTTTAACTTTTTTAGGTTTTAGTATTTCACCTTTGTATATCCAAACTTTTACACCTATTTTTCCATAAGTTGTATCAGCTTCCGCAAACCCATAATCAATATCTGCTCTTAATGTTTGAAGTGGAATAGTACCTTCTTTGTAGAATTCTGTTCTTGCCATATCAGCTCCACCTAGTCTTCCAGATACAGATGTTTTAATTCCTAGAGCTCCTGCTTTAATAGTTTTTTGCATGCATTGTTTCATTGCTCTTCTAAATGATATTCTTCTTTCAAGTTGGTTTGCAATATTTTCTGCAACTAATTGAGCATCTAAATCTATTGATTTTACCTCAATAATATTTAAATTAACTTCTTTTCCTAACATTTTCTTTAATTCTTCTTTTAAAGTATCGGCTAAGTTTCCACCTTTTCCAATTACTAATCCTGGTTTTGCAGTATAAACATTAACCTTAACTAATTTTACAGTTCTTTCAATTTCAATTTTTGAAATACCTGCTACAAATAATTTTTTCTTTACATATTCACGAATTTTATGGTCTTCTACTAAGTATTCACTATATTGTTTTTTATCTGCATACCATTTTGAGTTCCAATCTTTAATAACTCCTATTCTTAATCCGTGTGGATGCATTTTTTGTCCCATACTAAATAAATCCTCCTTTCTTTTACACTCTTTCTCTCAATACGATTGTTATATGACTTGTTCTTTTTCTAATTCTAACTGCTGAACCTTTTGCTGCTGGTCTAATTCTTTTTAGTGTTGGTCCTTGATTTGCATATATTTGTGCAATATATAGATTTGCTCTTTTCATATAATGATTATTTTCAGCATTAGCAATAGCTGAAGCTAACAACTTTTCTAAAATTTTTGAAGATGCCTTTGGAGTATACTTAATAATAGCCATTGCTTCATCAACATTTTTACCTCTTACTAAATCTGCTACAATTTTTACTTTTCTGCTTGAAATTCTAGCATATTTTAATATAGCTTTAGCTTCGGTAATAGTTTGGATTGTTTCATTATTATCTGCCACTTTATTTTCCTCCTTTATTATTTAACTGTGGTTGCTTTTTCTCCACTATGACCTTTAAATGTTCTTGTAGGAGCAAATTCCCCTAATTTATGTCCTATCATTTCTTCTGTTATATAAATAGGTACATGTTTTCTTCCATCATGAACAGCTATTGTATGTCCAACCATTTGTGGATATATTGTAGATGCTCTTGACCAAGTTTTTAATACTTCTTTTTTACCTGTTTCATTCATAGCATCAATTCTTTTTAATAGCTCAGGTGCTACAAATGGCTTTTTTTTGCTTGATCTTGACATTTATTATTTCCTCCTTTTATTCTATTTTCTTCTCTTAACGATTAATTTGTTTGAAGGTTTGTTTTTCTTTCTTGTTTTATATCCAAGTGCTGGTTTTCCCCAAGGTGTAAGTGGACCTGCGTGTCCTACTGGGGCTCTACCTTCTCCACCACCATGAGGGTGGTCAACTGGGTTCATTACAGAACCTCTAACTGTAGGTCTTATTCCTAAATGTCTTGTACGACCTGCTTTTCCTAATTTTACGTTTTCGTAATCTGTGTTTCCAATTGTTCCAATTGTTGCTCTGCAAACAGCTAAAACAAGTCTCATTTCTCCGGAAGCTAGTCTAATATGTGCATATTTTCCTTCTTTTGCCATTAGTTGTGCTTCTCCACCAGCAGCTCTTACCATTTTTCCTCCCTGACCAGGATTTAATTCTATATTATGAATCATTGTACCTACTGGTATATTTTTTATTGGTAAGCAGTTTCCTATTTTAATGTCTACATTTTCTCCAGAAATTACTTCGTCTCCATCTTTTAGCCCTAATGGAGCTAAAATATAAGATTTTTGTCCATCTTCATATTGGATTAAAGCAATGTTTGCGCTTCTATTGGGATCATATTCAATTCCAATAACAGTTGCTTTCATGTTATCTTTTCTACGTTTAAAATCTACAATTCTATATTTTTGTCTATTTCCTCCACCTTGATGTCTAACAGTAATTCTACCATAATTATTTCTACCAGATTTTTTCTTTTTTGTTGTTAATAAAGTTTTTTCTGGTGTTTTTTTAGTAATTTCGCTATAGTCTAGTACTGTCATGTTTCTAGTTGATGGAGTAATTGGTCTAAAGTGTTTTACTGGCATTTTATTTTCTCCTTTCATTTACGGAATTTTTCCTGCTCCGTATAACAGATATTTTTTATTTTCCGAGTTGTTTCTCGCTAATTTTAATGTGTTGCAATTTGTATAAGCTTTTTAATTAAATGTTTATTTCCTCAATTGAATTTTTATATTTTTTAGAAACTTTTTCTTCTTTTCCACCTTTACTCAAATAAACTGCATCTCCGTGGATTTGTGTCTATTGTTACAATTGCTTTTTTCCAGTCTGATGTTTTACCCACATGAACTCCAACTCTTTTTTCTTTTCCTCTTACATTAATTGTATTTACTTTTAAAACTTTTACTTCAAAAAGTTTTTCCACAGCATCAGCTATTTGAATTTTTGTAGCTTTTTTAGCTACTTCAAAGGTGTATCTACCTTGTTGAATTCCACTACTACTTTTTTCAGTAATAATTGGTTTTATAATAATGTCTTCTGGTTTCATTATGCATACACCTCCTCTAATTTCTTAACAGCATCTACTGTAAGAATTAATTTAGTATAATTTAATAGTTCGTATGCATTAATTGTACTTACTAAACTTGTTTTTATACCTTCAATATTTCTACTAGATAGCTGTACATTATCGTTTTTTTCTGGCAATACGATTAAAGCTTTTCCTTCTATTTTTAAGTTGTTTAATACTTTTACCATATTTTTTGTTTTAATTTCATTAAATTCAATTTTGTCTAAAACAACTAATTCATTTTCTAATATTTTAGAGCTTAATACAGATTTAACTGCTAGTCTTTTTTCTTTTTTGTTTACTCTATAATTATATGAACGTGGTTTTGGTCCTAAAGCAACACCACCTTTAATCCAGTGAGGAGCTCTAATGCTTCCTTGTCTAGCACGTCCTGTTCCCTTTTGTCTCCATGGTTTTTTTCCACCACCAGAAACTTCGGCTCTTGTTTTTGTACTTTGTGTTCCTTGTCTTTGATTTGCAAGGTAGTTAGTTACTACGGTATGTACTACTGTTTCGTTTGGAACAATTCCAAATATTTCTTCTTTTAAATCAATATCACTAACTTTTTTTCCTTCCATATTATATACATCTATTTTAGGCATTTTCTTTTCCTCCTTTCGTCAACCTCTATTTTGCTGCCTTAACAGCATCTTTTATTTTTACAATGCTTCCTTTAGCTCCAGGAATACTTCCTTTCACTAAAATTGCATTCTTGTCTAGGTCAACTGCTACAACTTCTAGGTTTTGAATTGTAACTGTTAATTTTCCCATATGCCCTGGTAGTTTTTTGCCTTTAAAAACTCTACCTGGTGTTGAAGTAGGTCCCATTGAACCTGGTCTTCTATGGTACATAGAACCATGACCCATTGGTCCACGATGTTGTCCATGGCGTTTTATAACGCCTTGGAATCCTTTACCTTTTGTGGTACCTTGAATGTCTACCATATCTCCTTTAGTAAATATTCCTACATTAATTTGGCTTCCAACTTCTATATTTGAAACATCTTCTAGTCTAAATTCTCTTAAATGTTTTTTAGGTTCTACTTTTATTTTAGTAAATTGACCTTTTTCTGGCTTTGTTAAATGTTTTTCTTTTACTTCTCCAAAACCTAATTTTACAGCATTATATCCATCTGTTTGTTCAGTTTTTACTTGTACAACTGTACATGGTCCAGCTTCTATTACTGTAACAGGAATAACAACTCCTTTTTCTCCAAAAATTTGTGTCATTCCCAATTTTTTTCCTATAATTGCTTTTTTCATGTTTAATAATTCCTCCTAACTATTGGCTGATTAACTATCAGCATGGTTTTTTCTTTTTAAACTATAATTTAATCTCTATTTCAACACCAGCTGGCAACTCTAATTTCATAAGGCTATCAACTGTTTTTTGTGTTGGATAAAGAATGTCGATTACTCTTTTGTGTGTTCTCATTTCAAATTGTTCTCTTGAGTCTTTGTGTTTATGTGGAGAACGTAAAATAGTTACAACTTCTCTTTTTGTTGGAAGTGGAATAGGACCAGAAACTTGTGCTCCTGTTCTTTTAGCAGTATCTACTATTTTTTCAGCAGACTGGTCTAAAACAACATAATCATAAGCTTTTAATCTTATTCTAATTTTTTCGCTTCCTGCAACTTGGTTTGCTTTTGCCATATTAATTTTCCCTCCTTAAAAAATATTCCCAGTATATGGCAAGTTTTACTTATCAACGCACCCTCGTGTTTCTTATTAAGACATTTTTTTACCTAAGTTACTAATTCAGTACCTTAGGATAAGTGCATATTTTTCAAACTTATCCGCCTGGTCTTAAGCCAAGACATACTCCATATGAGTTCCCTCCACCATTATTAGGTGTAGCCACATCATACTTCATCGCTAAACTCATGCTGTATTATTATACAATGCTTATATAGTTAATGTCAAGCATTTTTGTAAAATATTTGATATTTTGGATGTATATACATAATATTTTACAGATATTGTATTTTTTTTATTTTTGTGGTATAATAATAAGTAGTTCGCTAATTGGCGAAAAAACAGTTATTAGGAGGTCACAACATGTTTACTCAACAAACGTACTGGATTGAAAGTTCTCGTCTGGCGATGGTACGGAAAATTATTGGAGAGATTTCTCCAATAAGAAATCCAAACTTTCGCCCAAAACCAATCGGGAACGGATTGGCCGAAATGGAAATACACTTTTACAGCCGTTCAAACAAAAGTGTATTTGAAGACAGCCTTTCTCACGAAAACATTGACTTTGTAAGAGTCTAATGTTTTTCACCTTTGCCATATATGGCAAAGGGGTTTTTATTGCATTTTTTATGCAATAATGTTATAATTATTTTATTAACTACTAATATGTAGGTAAGGAGGTTTGAAAATGCGTTCTTCGTCGTGCTATATCATTTATGGGTACAGTACAAGCGGGTTCCTTGTAAAGTTTTCTCGGGCATTAGTCGTCTTCTACCTAAGTGTAGAAGCTATTCCTGGTGGAGTAAAAGTTTACATGGAATTCCAAGATGAAGTTTCAAAGGAAACTTTCGAATCGCTCCTCGATTTATCTGACACCTTCTATGTAAAATTAGAGGTAAACGATGAGGATGAGGAGTAAGAAGAACAATCAAACACAAAAAATTGCCAGCGTTGCTGGCAATTTTTATCTATTATTCTGCTGATTCTGTTTCAGTTTCTGGAGCTTCATAAGCTTCTAATATAGCTTTTTGAATTTTCTCTCTAGTTTCAGCATTAATTGGATGAGCTATATCCTTAAATTCTCCGTTTGGAGTTTTTCTACTTGGCATAGCAATGAATAATCCATTTTGACTTTCAATAACTTTAATGTCGTGAATAACAAATTCATTA
>USIO01000002.1 GCA_900554815.1 uncultured Clostridium sp. | reverse complement strand
CCATGATATAATATATTTATGTCAACAAAAGGAGGTGAGAATACAGATGATATGTTGAAGGAAAAAAGTAATTATTGTAGTAATATATTATTTATGCAAATTCCTAGTTATGATTGTTTGCAATTTATATAAAATAGTATTAAATTATATTTTTATTGTATTTTATTAAATATGTGTTATAATCTTTAAAGTAAAGGAAGGGGTTTATTATGATGCTTTCGTCTGATGGCAATAGTTTAGCAGAAGGTAAAACAATTATTTTATATATTTTAAATAAAATAGGAAAACCAGTTACTAATGATGCATTACTTAATATTGTTACCACATTAACAGACATGAATTATTTTTATTTTCAACAATTTTTGCTAGATTTAATAGAAGAAAAATACATTGTTTATTACCAAAAAGAAACAGAAAAGCTTTACGAAATAACCAAAGAAGGAGAGCAAACTTTAAAACTAATTGGAGACATTATTCCAGGAATTACTAAACTTCGTATTGATATGAATTTAAAAGAAAACTTAGATAAGCTAAAAGAGGATATTTCTGTTACAGCAGATTTTATTCCTCATTCTGAAAATGACTATAGTGTTAAATGTAAAATTACAGAAAATAATACAACACTATTTGCCTTAGAAGTTTTTGCAGGTTCTAGGGAACAGGCTAAAAGTATTGTAGACAATTGGACAGAAAATGCAGTTGAACTATACCCACAAATTTTAAACCTACTTATAAAATAAATATAGATTTAACAAAATATAAATTATTAATATATAAAATGAATATAATGTGTAGGAAATAAGTAATGTTAAAAAAAATATATAAAACATATAACTTATTTAATTAAAGGAGAAAAAATGCTACAATTAAAAAATATTTCAAAACAATATAAAACAGGAGACCTAGTGCAAATAGCATTAGATAATGTAAATTTAAGCTTTAGAAATAATGAATTTGTATCTATTTTAGGCCCATCCGGTTCTGGAAAAACAACTTTATTAAATATAATAGGTGGACTTGACCATTATGATACTGGAGATTTAATAATAAATAATATTTCAACTAAAAAATATAAAGATAGAGATTGGGATTCATACCGCAACCATACTATTGGGTTTGTATTCCAAAGTTATAACTTAATACCTCATCAGAGTGTTTTAACAAATGTGGAATTAGCATTAACAATTAGTGGAATTTCACGCAAAGAAAGAAAAGAAAAAGCACTAGAAGCATTAAAAAAAGTTGGACTAAAAGAACAAGCGCATAAAAAACCAAACCAAATGTCTGGAGGACAGATGCAAAGAGTTGCAATTGCAAGAGCATTGGTAAATAACCCAGACATATTACTTGCAGATGAACCAACAGGTGCGTTAGATTCAACTACAAGTGTACAGGTAATGGAACTTTTAAAAGAAGTTGCAAAAGATAGATTAGTAATAATGGTTACACATAATCCAGATTTAGCAGAAAACTATTCTACAAGAATAGTTAATTTAAGTGACGGAAAAATAATAGGAGATACAAACCCATATAATCCTGAAAAAAATAGTGAAGAACCAAAACATAAAAACTTAGGGAGATCTTCTATGTCTAGACTAACAGCTTTTACACTGAGCCTAAATAATTTGCTTAGTAAAAAAGGAAGAACTATTTTAACTTCTTTTGCTGGTTCAATAGGGATAATTGGAATTGCTTTAATATTATCGCTATCTACTGGATTTCAAAATTATGTGGATAAAATTCAAGAAGACACACTTACATCATATCCTTTAACAATACAAGAAGAGACAGCAGATATGGCGTCTTTACTAATGTCTGCTATAAATAAAAATGAAGATACAAATACTATACCGGATAGAACTGTAGAAGAACAACAAAATATAAGTAATTTATTCAGTAGTGTTGGAAGAAACGATTTAAAATCGTTTAAAGAATATATTGAGCAAAATCAAGAACAAGTAGATGAAATGGTAAATTTGGTAAGATATAATTATGAAGTTACACCAACAGTATATAGAAAAAATACAAGTGGAGAAATAATAAAGGTAAATCCAAATAATTTAATGTCAAATTTAATTGGCTCTTCATCTAATATGATGGATAGTATGATTTCTATGTTTTCAGAATTACCAGACGACGAAAAAATGGCAAAAGAACAATTCGAAATAATAGAAGGAGAATTTCCAAAACAATATAATGAAATTGCTTTAGTTATACCAACTCAAAAAACCATATCAGATTTTTTACTTTATGGTTTAGGACTAAAAGATCAAAAGGAATTAGAGGACTCACTTTCAAAATTAATGGCTGGAGAAAAAATAGAAAATTTACAAAGTCCACTTAGATACACATATGATGAATTAAAAAATATAGAATTAAAATTAGTTGATGGTTCGGCAATATATAAATATAATGAAGAATATAACGTATATGAAGATATGTCTAATGATGAAACATATATGAATAACATATATAATAATGCAATTCCATTAAAAATTGTAGGATTACTTACTCCTACAAGTGCAACAAATACGGCTGGAGTAGTATATACAAGAGACTTAACAGAATATGTTATAGAAAAAGCGTCTGAATCAGAAATAGTAAAAAAACAGTTAGAAAATACAAATATAAATGTATTTAGTGGAAAAGATTTTAATGATAAGAACGAAAGCTTGGGTATAGACTTTAAAGACTTAATTTCAATAGATGAAAAAGCTATTTCTTCTGCTTTTAACATAAACATAAATGAAGCTGATATAAAAGAAATGACAAGTGGATATATGGAAGAAATATCAAATGAAATTACTGCAGATACATCTGTTGCACAAAATAATTTTGTTAATAACTTAGGTATAATATTAAAAAATATATTAAGTGATTATATATCTGAAAATGAAGTTGCAGGATTTGCAACAATAAAACTAAGTGAAGTTAATAATATTGTAAATAATGGTATGGAAAAGGAAAAAAATAAATCTATATTAAAATCAATGGAAGAGAACTATGTTATTCCACAAGACACTTTTAAACAAATGTATAGTGCAATAATAACAAGCTTTTTAGAACAATATATTACAATGATGTCATCAGTATCAGAAGAAATTCCATCTATACCGGAGTCTTTTCAACAAAAAGGAATGACAAATGAAATATTTAATAATAATATTTTAAATGAAGCAAATTCAAATACAATAGGAAATATGGCTCAAAATAAAGCAAACCAGATAAAAAACCAAACAAATACAATACAAAATGAAATTCCACAAAAACCAGAAGAAAATGTAACTGAGGGAAAAGACAAAACTGCTATTTTAGTTCAAAATATGGTAGATAAAATGGTAGATACACTAATAAACCAAGAGGGAATTTTAGATGGAACAAATAAAATAGCTGTTGCAATGACTGAGGCAAAAATGCAAAAAGAAATTCTTACAAAGGTTGGGAAATTAACTGGTAGACTTATAGATAGCTTAGCATCTTCGTTTAATATAGATGCTGATAAATTTGCTAATGCATTTAAATTTGAAATGAATGAAGACGAAATAAGAAGACTTATACAGTCAATGTCTACAACAAGTGCAGTAGAAAATGCAAAAACAAATCTTTTAGAATTAGGATATCAAAATTTAAATGAACCAACATCTATTTATTTTTATTTTAAGGATTTTGATTCAAAAGAAGAATTCTTAAATTTTATAGAAAATTATAATAACAATATGGAAAAAGAAAATGAAGAAAAAACTATAAAATATACAGATATAACTGGATTGTTAATGTCTTCTGTTAAAACAATTATAGATAGTGTAAGCTATGTGCTTATTGCTTTTGTTAGTATTTCGCTAATAGTTTCTTCTATAATGATAGGAATAATAACATATATATCTGTATTAGAAAGAACAAAAGAAATAGGTATATTAAGAGCAATAGGTGCCTCAAAGAAAAATATTTCATCAATATTTAACGCTGAGACTTTTATAGAAGGATTATTCGCAGGAATACTTGGAATAGTTGTAACACTATTACTACTAATACCTATTAATTTAATAATTCATAGTATAAACACAGATATTACAGCAGTATTACCTACATCAGGTGCAATTATATTAATTATTTTAAGTGTAATATTAACACTAATTGGTGGATTAATTCCATCAAAAGCAGCAGCTAAAAAAGACCCGGTACTAGCTTTAAGAACAGAATAATGTAAAAAGTAAAGGTTAAATAATCCTATAAAATAGTAACTCTAATGGAATAGCTATTTTATAGGATTATTTATATTTGCAAAACTATTAAAATAATTTTATAAAATTATATTGACAATTGAGTATGTATTCACATATAATATAAATACAATAGTTGAATAAATATTCAATTAACATAAAAGGAGGTAAGAAATGTCAAAAAATGAATTTATATGTGACTGCAGTATAATACATCAAGAAGTTGTTAACAGAACAATAAAAAATATGCCAGAAGAAAATGTATTTAATAAACTAGCAGAGTTTTTTAAAATAGTGGGAGATACAACCAGAGTAAAAATATTGTTTGCACTAGATCAAAATGAAATGTGTGTTTGCGACATTGCGAATGTATTGGGTATGAGTAAATCTTCAATTTCACATCAACTTGGGACTCTAAGAAGAAGCGGAATTGTCAAATGCAGAAAAGAAGGGAAAGAAGTTTTTTATATGTTAGATGATGAGCATGTAAAAAAAGTTTTTGAAATTGGTGCCCAACATATAGAGCACAAAAAATAGAACATAATCATTTACAATTGGAGGAGTTAAATTTATTATGAAAAAAGAATTAATAAAAATTATAATTTCATTAATATTATTTGTTATAGCACTTGTATTTAATTTTCAAAATAGTTTAATAAACAATATAATATATATTTTTTCTTATATTATTGTTGGATTAGATATTATGGAAAAGGCATTTAGAAATATTATTAAAGGAAAAGTATTTGATGAAAATTTTTTAATGAGTATTGCAACAATTGGAGCATTTGCAATTGGCGAATTTCCAGAAGCTGTCGCTGTTATGCTGTTTTATAAAATTGGAGAATTGTTTCAAGACTATGCTGTTGACAAATCGAGAAAATCTATTTCAGAATTAATGAATATAAAACCAGAATATGCTAACATAGAAAAAAATGGAACTATTGAAAAAGTAGATCCTAAAACTGTAAAAATTGGAGATATAATTGTTGTAAAACCTGGAGAAAAAGTTCCACTTGATGGAATTGCAATATATGGCACATCAAATTTAGATACAAAAGCTTTAACAGGAGAGTCATTACCAAAAAATGTGAAAAAAAATGATGAAATATTAAGTGGAACAATAAATTTAAATAGTGTTTTAAAAATTAAAGTTACAAAAGAATATAATGAATCAACAGTAAACAGAATACTAGAACTAGTTGAAAATGCAAGTAGCAAAAAATCAAAATCGGAGAACTTTATTACAAAATTTGCTCATTATTATACTCCTATAGTTGTGCTAATTGCAGTAATTTTAGCAATTATTCCACCAATTATAATAAAAGAAGCAACATTTTCTCAATGGATATATAAAGCATTATCATTTTTAGTTGTTTCGTGCCCTTGTGCTCTTGTAATTTCCATACCTTTAAGCTTTTTTGGAGGAATTGGCGGAGCATCTAAAATGGGAATTCTAATAAAAGGGAGTAATTATTTAGAACAATTAGCTAAAACCGAGATAATTGTTTTTGACAAAACAGGAACATTAACAGAAGGTGTATTTGATATACAAAAAATAGAAGCTATAGGAATAGCTAAAGAGGAACTATTAGAAATAATAGCATATGCAGAAAATTATTCAAATCATCCTATTTCAGAATCTGTAAAAAAGGCATATAACAAAAAAATTGATGAAAATAAAATAAAGAACTATAAAGAATTAGCAGGACGTGGAATTATAGCAACAATTGGGGAGCATGAAGTAATAGTTGGAAATGAAAAACTAATGAAAGAAAAGAAAATAAATTTTGAGAAAAACAATTTAGTCGGAACAGTTTTATATGTTGCAATAGAAGAAAAATATGTTGGATACATTCAAATTGCAGATAGAACTAAAAGTGATGCAATAGATACAATAAAAAATTTAAAGAAGAACAATATTAAACAAGTAGTAATGCTAACAGGAGATAAAAAAGATGTAGGAGAAAGTGTTGCAAAAGAATTAAACCTAGATAAAGTTTATACTGAATTATTGCCAGATGGTAAAGTGGAAAAAGTAGAAAGCTTGCTTAAAGAAAAAAGCCAAGAAGGAAAACTTGCCTTTGTTGGGGATGGAATAAATGATGCACCGGTTTTAGCTGCCTCAGATATTGGAATAGCAATGGGGGGACTGGGTTCAGACAGTGCAATAGAAGCAGCAGATATTGTACTTATGACAGATGAACCTTCTAAAATTGTAGATGCAATAAATTTATCTAAAAAAACAATGAATATTGTTAAAGAAAATATTGTATTTGCAATTTCAACAAAAATACTTATATTAATTTTAAGTGTACTTGGATTATCTACTATGTGGTGGGCAGTATTTGCAGATGTTGGAGTTACAATAATTGCAACTATAAATGCTTTAAGAGTATTAAAAATTAAAAAATAGATAAAATATATTTATTTACAAAATATTTCATAACATATATAATAACTTGTAAATAAAAATTTAAATAGGAGTTGATATTTAAATGAAAGAAATGAAAATTAGAGTAAATAGAATGGTTTGCGAAGGATGCCAAACAAGAGTGCAAAATGCACTATCAACAATAGATGGTGTAATTAGTGTTGATGCAAGTTATAAAACAGGAATTGTTATAGTAAAAACAAATAAAGACACTTTAGAAAATACTATTAAAGAAAAGATAAACGATATAGGATTTGAAGTTATAAAGGAAGATTAGCTATGAAAAAAATAATTTTATCTATAGAGGGAATGACTTGCTCTGCATGCTCAAATGGACTTGAAAAATATTTGAACAAACAAAATGGTATAATAGAAGCAAATGTTAATTTAGTTATGGCAAATGCTACTATAGTTTACGATGAAAATATAGTTAAAAGAGAAAAGCTAGATGAATTTGTAAAACAGGCTGGTTTTAAAAGCTTGGGAGAATTTAAGGAAATTAACACAGAAAATAATAATAAAAAAGAAAAAATTAATTTTATTATTTTTACTTTTTTAGCAATAATACTAATGTATATTTCAATGGGACATATGCTTAATTTACCTATTATAAACTTTTTAAATGTAGAAATAAATCCTATAAATTATACAATTTGCTTATTTCTATTTGCAATAATATTTATAATATATGGATTTGACATATTAAAAAATGGATATAAAAACCTAATTCATAAAACACCTAATATGGATACTCTAGTTGGAATTGGAGTTATAAGCAGTTTTATATATAGCTTATATAGTATGATTATGATTATAAATGGGCATTACGAAAATGTACATCATTTATATTTTGAATCTACAGCGATTATTATATATTTTATAAAACTAGGAAGATATTTAGATAGAATTAGTAAAGATAAAACAAAAGAGGCAATTCAAAAATTAGTAAAAATTACTCCAAATAAAGCTGTTATTAAGCTTAACGGAGAAGAAAAACAAGTTACTTTAGACGAAATAAAAAAAGGAGATATTGTAATAAGTAAACCAGGGGAAAAAATAGCAGTTGATGGAGAAATAATAGAAGGAATAGCCCATTTTGACGAATCTTTTATAACAGGAGAGAGTAACCCTGTAAACAAGGCAAAAGGAGATAAAGTTATTGCAGGAAGCATAAATTACGATGGATATATAGAATATAGAGCCGAAAAAATAGGAAAGGAATCAACAGTATCTGAAATTGTAAGATTGGTAATAGAAGCAAGTAATACAAAAGCACCTATTGCAAAAATTGCAGATAAAGTCTCGGGATATTTTGTACCAACAGTAATGGTTATAGCTATACTAACATTTATATTTTACTTAATTATAGGCGAAGGTATTACTAATAGTTTAATAAGATTTGTTACAATATTGGTTGTTGCATGTCCATGTAGTCTTGGACTTGCAACACCACTTGCAATAGTAGTAGCAGAAGGACTGTGTGCAAGTAATGGAATTTTAGTAAAGAAAAGCGAAATACTAGAAAATGCTAGGAAGATAAATACAATTGTATTTGACAAAACAGGGACTCTAACATATGGAAAACTAAGAATTTCAGAAATAAAAAATTATAGTAATTATGAAACAAATAAAATTTTACAATTAGTTGGAAGTATTGAAAGCAAATCAACACATCCCATAGGGAAGGCATTTCAAAACTATTTAGAAGAAAACAAAATTGAAAAACTGGAAACCAAGGAGTTTAAAAATATTACAGGATTAGGAATAATAGGGAAAATAGAAGACTACGAACTAATACTTGGTAACTCAAAAATTTTAGAAGAATATAAAATAAAAAATGATTACAAAAAAGAAGAAGAAAAACTTACTGAAAATGGCAATAGTACTGTATATGTTGCAAATAAAGAAAAAATACTTGCTATAATTGGAGTAAAAGACACAGTTAGAGAAAACGCAGCAGATGTTATAAACGAACTAGAAAAAAACAATATAGAAACAATTATGCTAACAGGAGATAATAAAAAAACAGCAGAAAAAATTGCAAATGAAATAGGCATTACAAAAATTATTCCAAATATGCTACCAGCTGAAAAAACAAATTACATAAAAAACTTAAAAACTGAAAAAAAATATGTAATGATGTGTGGAGATGGAATAAACGATAGCCCAGCTTTAGCAACTGCAGATATAGGCGTAAGCGTAAATAGTGGAACAGACATAGCAATGGATTCTTCTGACGTAATTTTAACAAAAAATAATTTAAAAAGTATTTTAAATTTAATAAATATTAGTAAAAAGACAGTAAAAAATATAAAACAAAATTTATTTTGGGCGTTTTTCTATAATTGCTTAATGATTCCAGTAGCAATTGGACTATTTACAAATTTACGGTATCTCAATAAATCCAATGATAGCTAGTATTGCAATGATGTTTAGTAGTATAACAGTTATTTTAAATGCACTAAGACTAAGAAAAATTAAAATTAAAGAATAACATAAATAAATATGCTACCTAATTTAGTTTTAGCTAAATTAGGTAGCATATTTGTATGGCTTATATAATAAAATAATTATTAAAGGGGGTATTTATGCAAAATTTTAAAACATATATTAAGGCTATTTTAATTCCAGTTTTAGTTGGCGGAATAGTAGGAATACTTATTTCAGGAAGCATGGACTATAATGTATTAGAAAAGCCATTTCTTTCTCCACCAAGTATTTTATTCCCAATTGTATGGACAATTCTTTACATTTTAATGGGAGTTTCATATGGAATAATAAAAGATAAGGGACTAATGGATTCGGAAACAAAGTTTATATATTATCTTCAATTATTTGTAAATGCCATATGGCCAATAATATTTTTTGTGTTTAAATGGAGACTTTTTGCTTTTATTTGGATTTTATTATTGGACGTACTCGTAATTGTTATGTTAACTAACTTCTACAACAAAAACAAACTAGCAGGACTACTACAGATTCCATATTTAATATGGATATTATTTGCATCATATTTGAACTTAGCATTTTATGTACTAAATGGCTAATTCTTATCACACATATTTATTACTTAGAATATAAATAATAGAGGTGATAAGAAATGAATTATCAATATTATAATTCTAAAAATAATGGGAAAGACGACTATGGACTAAAATACATAGACGAACAAGGATATGGATTAATATGTAAGGACTATAAATTAGAATTTCCACCACAACATCAGGATACTCAACCGGGAATGGAATACCTAATGAACCCAAGGCCAATATTCAATAATCCATACTATAGAGCAGCAGGCAAACTAATTGGAAAAGTTGCAATAATAACAGGTGGAGACTCTGGAATAGGAAGAGCAGTAGCTGTAGGGTTTGCAAAAGAAGGAGCTACAGTTGTAATTGTATATTACAATGAAGAAAAAGATGCAAAAGAAACAAAAGAATTTATTGAAAGAATTGGAGGAACATGTATAATATTATCTGGAGATGTAAAAAAACCAGATTTTTGCAACAAAATAGTAGAAGAAACTTTAAAAAAATTTGGGAAAATAGATATTTTAGTAAATAATGCAGGTGTTCAATACCAACAAAAAAGCTTATTAAATATTACAGATGAGCAATTTGACTTAACTATTAAAACAAATGTGTATGCCATGTTTTATTTAACTAAAGCTGCCTTGAAAAACATGTTACCTGGTGGAAGTATTATTAATGTAACATCAATAACAACTTTTAAAGGAGAACCAGAACTTATAGATTATGTAACTAGCAAAGGCGCAATAGTAGGATTTACAAGATCACTTGCAACTAATTTGGCAAAAAAGAATATTAGAGTAAATGCTATAGCTCCAGGAGTATTTTGGACACCATTACAGCCCGCATGTTGGGAAGCGGAAAAAATTCCAACATTGGGTTCAGATGCACCTATGGGAAGAGCCGGACATCCATACGAAATAGCACCATTATTTATATATTTAGCATGTGATGATTCTTCATATGTTACAGGCCAAGTTATTCATGTAAATGGGGGAGAATATAAAGGATAGTAAGATATTATTAAGTAAAAAATAATAAAAAAATAGCTTTTGGAAACAATAATAAACAAGGAGGAGTTTATGTTTGAGCCAGAAGCTATTTATTTTGAAAAAAATATAGAAAATTATAAATTGGGAAAAGAACTGCTAAAAAAATATAACAATATACCAAAGTTTGAAATAGATAATCACAATAATATAGAAGAAATGAGGAAAAAGCAAAACAAGGAATTTCCATATATGAAGAGAAATTTAATAATAGCAACAAGAAAAACCCATAAATTTGTAGAAAACCATAAAACTTCGGATTTTCTTGTGCCATATACATCTTCGGGATGCACAGCTTCATGCTTATATTGCTACTTAGTATGTAATTATAATAAGTGTGCATATTTAAGACTATTTGTAAATAGAGAAGAAATGCTAAATAAAATAATAAAAACTACGAAGAATTCAGAAAAAGAAATTACATTTGAAATTGGAAGCAATAGTGATTTAATATTAGAAAATACAATTACAAATAACTTAGTATGGACAATTGAAAATTTTAAGAACACAGCTAAAGGAAAACTAACATTTCCAACAAAATTTAGTATGGTGGAAAATATTTTACCATTAGAACATAAAAACAAAATAATTATAAGAATGAGTGTAAATCCTGAAGAAATAATAAACAAAGTAGAATTTGGAACATCAAAATTAAATGATAGAATAGAGGCTATAAATAAATTAGCTGAAGCGGGATACAAGGTAGGAATATTAATTGCTCCAGTAATACTAGTGGAAAATTGGCAACAAAAATATACAGAACTTGTTAAAAAATTAGAAAGCGAACTTTCAAATAAAATAAAAAAAGAAGTATTTTTTGAAATAATATTTATGACATATAGCTATGTTCATAGAAAAATAAACGAGGAAGCTTTTCCTAATGCCATAAATTTATACAATAAAGAAATAATGACAGGCAGAGGTAAAGGCAAATATATGTACAGGAGCGATATAAGAAAATTACGGAGATATGTTTTTTAGGGACTTAATAAAAAAATATTTTCCAAATAATAAAATAGAATATATAGTTTAAAAATATATTTACTTTTAAAAAAATATGTTATAATTCTTATATAAATGTAACTTAATTTTGTAAAACATATTTATAAGAGGTGATAAAATATGTCGTATATAGAGTTTAAAAATGTATGTAAAGAATATAAAATGGGAGAAGTAATAATAAAAGCATTAAACAATACTAATTTTTCTATAGAAAAAGGAGAACTAGTAGTAATTGTAGGACCTAGTGGAGCAGGAAAGACTACAACATTAAATATACTAGGGGGAATGGATTACGTAACTTCAGGAGAAGTTTTAGTAGATAATAAAATAATATCAAATTTAAAAGGAAAAGAATTAATAAAATATAGAAGAGAAGATATAGGTTTTGTGTTCCAATTTTATAATCTAGTTCAGAACTTAACAGCTATAGAAAATGTAGAACTTGCAACACAAATATGTAAAGATTCATTAATTCCAGAAGATGTATTAACACAAGTTGGACTAAAAAATAGAATGAAAAATTTTCCATCACAATTATCTGGAGGAGAACAACAAAGAGTGGCAATTGCAAGAGCATTAGCCAAAAATCCAAAACTATTGTTATGTGATGAACCAACAGGAGCATTAGACTATAAAACCGGAAAACAAATTTTAAAGCTTTTACAAGATACAGCAAGGAAGGAAAAAATGACTGTTTTAATAATAACACACAATGCGGCGTTAGCACCAATGGCGGATAAAATAATAAAATTTAAAAATGGAACAGCAGAAAGCATAGAAATAAATAAAAACCCAATACCAGTAGAGCAAATTGAATGGTAAAAAATTATTATAATTTTTAATTAAAACTTTAATGCTATTTTAAAAAATGTACAAAAGTAAAGGAGGTGGAAATTATGCTACAGAAAAAGAGAAATAAAACAGCAAAAAAACATAAATATAAAATAAAAAAAGCATTATTAAAAGATAGCCTAAAGGAAATAAAAACAAGTTACAAAAGATTTATATCAATATTATTAATGGCATTACTAGGAGTAGGCTTTTTTTCAGGGCTAAGGGCTGCATCTCCAGATATGTTAGACAGCCTTGATACTTATTACAAAGAACAAAACATGTACGATATACAAATAATTTCCACATTGGGATTAACAAATGAAGATATAGAAGCTTTAAAAAAAGTTGAAAATGTGGAAGAAGTTTTTGGTACATATAGTAATGATAGACTAATTAAATTAAATGATAAAGAAATAGTTGCAAAAATGCTATGTATTGAAGAAATAAATAAGCCTTTACTAATAGAAGGAACTATGCCACAAAATATAGATGAGTGCCTTGTTGAAAAAAATTTTTTGACGCAGAACAATAAAAATATTGGAGACTACATAGAAGTAGAAGAAACAGAAGAAGAGCATTTAAAACAAAAAACTTTAAAGATTGTCGGAACAGCTGAAAGCCCTTTATATATTTCTAAAGATAGAGGAACAAGCAAACTTGGAGCTGGAAAAATTGATTATTATATATATATAAGCAAAGAAAATATAAATAGCGATTTTTATACAGAAATTTATTTGACAGTAAAAAATGGTAACAAATATCAAACTGCAAGTAACAAATATGAAGAATTAATTAATGAGACTAAAGCAAATGTTGAAAACATTAAAGAAGAAAGAGAGCAAGCTAGGTATAATGAATTAATAACAGAAGCAAATAAAAAAATAGAAGAAGCAGAAAATGAGTTTAATACAGAAAAACAAAATGGAGAAAACCAACTTAATGATGCAGAAAAACAAATTCAAAAAGGCAAAGATGAAATAAGCACAGGAGAAGCCCAAATACAAGCAAATGAGGCAACTGCAAACCAAGAATTTTCAAAAGCAGAAAAACAAATAAATAGTGCTAAGGCACAAATAGAAGAAAACCAAATAGAATTAAACAATAAAAAGCAAGAAGTAGAAAAAAGCCTGGAAGAAGCACAAATACAAAAAACGAGCTTACAAAATAATTTAAAAACGGTAACAGATGGATTAACTAAAATAAATACAAATTACGAACAAATAGAAGAAAAATTAAAAAATCCAGAAATAACACAACAAGAAAAGCTAATTTTAGAACAAACAAAAATACAACTAGAAGAACAAAAACAAGAATTAGAAAAAAATAAAACAACAATAAAAAGTGCAATAGCACAAATTGAAGAACAAACAAGTATAGCAAAACAAGAAATTTCGAATGCAGAAAAACAAATTGAATTAGCAAAAAATGAAATAGAAACACAAGAAAAAAATCTTCAAACACAAAAAATTAAAACTTATAATGAATTAAATAGTGCAAAACAAAAACTGGAACAATCAAAACAAGAAATCGAAGAGGTAGAACAAGAATTACAAAAATCCAGAGAAGAATTTAACAATAAAATAAAAGAAGCAGAAAAAGAACTAATAGATGCAAAAGAAGAAGTATTAAAAATAGAAAACCCGAAATGGTATGTACTAGACAGAAATCAAAATTCAGGATATAGCAGTTTTACGCAAGACACAGATAGCATAGCAAACTTAAGTATAGTATTTCCAATAGTATTTTTTGCAATAGCTGCGCTTGTTTCTTTAACTTCAATGACTAGAATGGTAGAAGAAGAAAGACAAGAAATAGGAACACTAAAAGCATTGGGATATAATAGGTTTCAAATATCGGCAAAATATATTATTTATTCAAGTTTAGCATGTGTTATTGGTGGAGTAATAGGAATGAATATAGGATTTCAATTATTGCCAAGCATAATTTGGGATATGTATTCAATGATGTATGAATTACCGGAATTTATAATATCTTTTAATCATAAATTTTCTTCAATTGGACTGGGACTAATATATATATGTATAGTAGGTGCAACAATATATTCAATATTAAAAGAATTAAAAGAAGTACCAGCAGTTTTATTAAGACCTAAAGTACCTAAATTAGGGAAAAGAGTGTTATTAGAAAAAATAACACCAATTTGGAAAAGATTGAATTTTTCGCAAAAAGTAACAATAAGAAATATATTTAGATATAAAAAGAGATTCTTAATGACAATAATTGGAATATGCGGTTGTACTGCATTAATACTTACAGGGTTTGGAATAAAAGATTCTATTTCTGCAATATTGCCGTCACAGTATGAAGAAATATTTAAATATGATATGCAAGTTAGTCTAAAAACTTCATTGGATGATACACAAAAGCAAAATTTTGTGGAAAGCCTTAAAAACAATGAAAGAATAAATGTAGTAACTGAGAACTATATAATTTCTGGAACAGCAAGTAAAAACAATAAACAAGAGGATATACAAATGATAGTTCCAAAAAACAATAATGAGATTGAAAAAGTAATAAACCTAGTAGATTTAAAAACAAAAGAAAAAATTAATTTAGGAAACGAAGGAATTACAATAACAGATAAGCTGGCAGAACTAATTGGAGTAACTGTGGGAGATACAATAACTATAACAGACTCAGATGATAAACCAATAGAATTAAAAATAACCAATATAGCAGCAAATTATGTTTCTCATTATATATACATGTCTAAAGAATTTTATGAAACAACATATCAAGAACCATATAGCACTAATGTATTGCTATTAAAAAATAATAATCTAAGTGAAGAACAACAAGAAGAATTATCTAAAGAACTAGTATCTCAAAACGAAGTATCAACATTATCATTAACTACAACCATAATGGGCATACTAGACGATACAATGAGTTCTTTAAATTATGTTGCGGTAGTGCTTATAGTTTCGGCAGGATTATTAGCATTTGTTGTGCTATATAATTTATCTAACGTAAATATAAGCGAAAGAATAAGAGAACTAGCAACAATAAAAGTATTAGGATTTTATGATAATGAAGTGTATGCATATATATCAAGGGAAACTATATTACTTACAATAATTGGAATAGTATTAGGACTAGTTGGAGGATATTTTTTAAATATATATATATTAGGAACATGCGAAATAGATATGTTAAGATTTATAAAAATAATAAATCCATTAAGTTATGTATATGCAATATTAATAACAGTGGTATTTTCGATAATAGTGAGCATAGTAACATATTTTGCATTAAAAAAGATAGATATGATATCAAATTTAAAAAGTGTAGAATAATATATTAATTTAAAAAGATTTTTAAAACAATTAATATGGAGGAAAAATAATATATGAGAACAATGAAATTTAAAATGGAAAGACTTGACTTAGTTAAAGAAGGAGATATAGTTAAAATAACAGAGGGAGAACTGCCATCTAGTTATTACTATACAATTGAACCAGCAGTTGCAATGTCTGGCAACATTCCACCAACAGAAAGACTAAAAACAAGAGAAGGAAAGATTATTAATATAGAAGCAAGTGATGTTGGTTTTTATTTAACTGTAGAGTTTAAAGAAAATTAAATAAAGAGGAGAAATAAATATGATAGAAAAAAGAAAAGTAATTTTAATAGGGACAGGATTTGTTGGAATGAGCATGGCCTACTCTATTGTTAACCAAGGTATAGGTGTAAACGAATTAGTATTAATCGATGTACTAAAAGATAAAGCAGAAGGAGAAGCTATGGATTTATCAGATGGATTACCATGTTCTCCAAGCCACATGACCATTAAAGCTGGAGACTATGAAGATTGCAAAGATGCAAATATTGTAGTTATTACAGCAGGAATTAACCAAAAACCGGGACAAACCAGATTAGAATTGTCTACTGTAAATGCTAAAATAATGAAAGAAATCACAGAACAGGTGGTAAGAAGCGGTTTTAAAGGAATATTTTTAGTAGCATCTAACCCTGTTGATATTATGACCAAGGTTGTCCAGGAGGTTTCTAAATTTCCAACTAATAGAGTAATTGGCTCTGGAACAGCATTAGATACGTCAAGACTAAGATTCCAAATAGGAAAATACTTAAGCGTATCAAGTAAAAATATTCATGCATATGTTATGGGAGAACATGGAGACTCTTCATTTGTGGCATGGGAACATGCTTATGTGGGATGTAAAAATATGATAGATATTATGAAGGACAATGGTAATGATATGTCAGATTTAGAAAAAATTTATATAGAAGTAAGAGATTCTGCATATGAAATTATAAATAGAAAAAAAGCAACTTATTATGGAATAGGACTAGGATTAACTAGAATTGTAAAAAATATATTAAATGATACTAATGAGATTTTAACAATATCTGCTTACTTAAATGGAGAATATGGACATAATAATATTTATATTGGAGTGCCGGCAATTATTAATAGCAATGGTACAAGAGAAATATTAGAATTAAAATTGTCAGAAAGTAACCAACAAAAATTGAATAAAAGCTGCCAAATATTAAAACAAAACATGGATGAAATAAGAAAGACAATTTGCTAAAACAAATTTCAAAGTGATTGTTAAAAAACAAAACCAAGAGATTTTTACTCTTGGTTTTACTAAATATAAAAATTTGAAATACACTTGAAATTATACTAGAAATATATCATATAATAATATAAATTATAATAGGAGGTAAATAATAATGTTTGCAAAAGGTAGTTTAATAGGGAATACACCAATGATAAAAATTATATATGAATATAGTGGAAAAATAAAAGCAGTATATACTAAATTAGAATATTATAATTTAACAGGAAGTATTAAAGACAGGGTTGCTTATTATATTATAAATTATGCCAAAAAAACAGGAGAATTAAAAGAAAATATGCCAATTGTAGAAGCAACAAGTGGAAATACGGGAATTGCATTAGCAGCATTAGGAGCATATTATCATCATCTTGTTTATATTTTTATGCCAGATTGGGTAAGTAAAGAAAGAATTGAACTAATGAGGTCTTATGGGGCAAATGTTTTTTTAGTTTCAAAAGAAGAGGGGGGTTTTGCTAAATGCGTAGAAAATGCAAAACAATTTGCAAAAGAAAAAAATGGTTTTTGGGCAAATCAATTTTCAAATAAATATAATATGCAAGCACATTATGAGACTACAGCAGAAGAAGTTATAAAACAAGTGCCAGAAGCAATAGGAGGATTTTTATCTGGAGTTGGAACAGGAGGCACATTAATGGGAATTGGCAAAAAATTAAAAGAAAAATATGACAACATAAAAGTAACTGCAATAGAACCAGATAAAATGCCAATATTATCACATGGAAATGTAATATCGCAACATAAAATTGAAGGTATAGGAGATGAGTTTGTACCTGACCTAATAAATAGAAGTATTATTGATAATATTATATTAATTAATGATGATGATTCTATTAACATGGCAAAAAAATTATCTAGTGAATTAGGTTTAGGAGTTGGAATATCTTCAGGAGCTAATTTTTTAGGAACAATAATAGCAAGTCAAAGCATAGATAAACCAATAGTAACAGTATTTGCAGACGATAATAAAAAGTATTTATCAACAGATTTATTTAAGAATATAACAACAAATAAACAATTCATTTCTGAAAATGTAAAACTAATAAGTTATGAGGCCATAAAATAAATACCACTTTTCTTTTAAATATAGTGTTTCATCTATAACTTTTACAGCAATAAAAATTATATAATTATAAATATTGTCTATTTTTATATAATATGATATTATATAAAAAACTAATTTCAAAGGAATCCATATAATGCTATAAAATGCCATAAGCTTTAAAACTTAGATTATGAGCATTAAAAAAGAATAAAGTTGTTGCATATGAAGAATAATACATTTAGGAGGGAAACATGTTTGACATAATAATAATTGGAGCAGGACCAGCTGGAATAACTGCAAGTTTATATACAAAAAGAGCAAACTTAAATACTCTGGTAATTTATTATCCAGAAACAGGTTTATTTAATGCAGAAAAAATAGAAAACTATTATGGATTCGAAGAAGGCATTAGTGGCAAAGAACTATATTTTGCAGGAATTAATCAAGCTAAAAATATAGGAGTACAAGTAACAAAAGAAGAAGTAATTAAAATAGAAAAAGAGTTAAATAACTTTAAAGTTATAACAACAAATAATACATATCAGTCAAAAGCAGTTATTTTAGCGACAGGTAATCAGAAAAATAAACCAAATATACAAGGAATTAATAAATTTGAAGGAAAAGGAATAAGCTATTGTGCAATATGCGATGGATTTTTTTACCGTAACAAAATAGTAGCTGTTATAGGAAATGGAAATTATGCAATTTCTGAAGTAAACGACTTACTAAATATTGCACAAAAAATTCAATTACTTACAAATGGAAAAAAAGCACCAGAATTTAGAGCAAATAATGTAGCAATTAATACAAAGCCAATAAAAGAAATTAGAGGAACCGAAAGAGTTGAAGAAATAGAATTAATGGATAATACAAAATTAAAGGTGGATGGAGTATTTATCGCCCAAGGAGTAGCAAATAGTAGTGACTTTGCAAAAAAATTAGGCATACTTTTAAGAAATGAAACTATTGCTGTAAATGAAAATATGGAAACAAATATTCCTGGTATGTATGCTTGCGGAGACTGCACAGGAGGCATATACCAAATTTCTAAGGCGGTATATGAAGGCATGAAAGCAGGATTTTCTGTTATACAATATTTAAGAAGAGGATAAAAAATGGATTATTTATTAATTTTTATAGAAGGATTTGCGTCTTTTATTTCTCCTTGTGTTTTGCCAATGCTACCAATGTATATATCATATTTTGCAGGACAAGATAAAAGCTTAAAAAAAACTATAATTAATGCACTAGGGTTTATACTAGGATTTACAATTTTGTTTATATTGTTAGGAGTATTTGCAAGCACACTTGGGAAAATAATTCAAAAATATATTTATTATATTAATATTGTTTTTGGAATAATTATTATATTATTTGGATTGCATTATATGGGAATATTACGAATTAAAATATTAAACAAAACAAAAGGAATAAAACGAAAAGAAAAAGACTTAAGCTTTTTTTCTTCTATTTTATTTGGAATATTGTTTTCGATTTGCTGGACGCCATGCGTTGGAGTTTTTTTAAGTTCTGCCTTGATAATGAGTGCAACATATGGTTGTATTACACAGGGAGTTATTATGCTATTTTTATACTCTTTAGGGCTAGGAATTCCTTTTATAATAACAGCAATATTTTTAGAAAAACTAAAAACAACCTTTCAATTAATTAAAAATAATTATAATATAATTAATAAAATTGCAGGAATTATTTTAATAATAAGTGGGATTATAGTTATTATTAAATAAAATAAACTTAAAAGAAAGGATATGTAAATGGATAAAAAGAAGAAACTAATACTACAAATAATAATATTTATTATAATAGTAGTAATACTTACAGTTTTATATAACTATATAATGAATTCTTATATAAATAAACAAATAAATAAAAGTGAAAAGGAGGAAAACAAAATGAATGTAGCAGAAATTATGAGCCAAGATTTTGAAAAGGAGGTACTCGATTCACAAACTACTGTATTAGTAGACTTTTTTGCTACTTGGTGTGGGCCATGTAAAATGATGTCCCCTATAATTGAAAACATTGCAGAAGAAAACAGCAATGTAAAAGTGGTAAAAGTAGATGTTGACAAAAACCAAGACCTAGCAATGAAATATAGTGTTATGAGCATACCAACAATTATTATTTTTAAAAATGGCAAACCTACAGCAACATTTGTTGGAGTGAAAGACAAACAAGATATTGTTAATGCATTATAAAAAACGCAAAAAAATAAGGAAGTGAATATATGGAAAATAAAGTTTTAAGCAAAACGTTATTATGGATGTTTTTAGGATTATTGGTAACAGGAATTGTATCATGGTATACTTTTAAAACAGGATTGATGTTTCAATTTGTATTTAATAACACATTTTCAATATTACTAATTGTAGAAATAATAGTGGTATTATTATTTTCATTTTTATTTAAAAAATTACCTCCAGCAGTAGTTGCAATTTTATATTTTGTTTATGCAATTATTAATGGTGTTACTCTATCTACAATCTTTTTTGCATTTGAAATTGAATCTATTTTTATTTGCTTTTTTACAGCAGCAATTGGATTTGCAACAATAGGATTTTTAGGTTATAAAACTAATATGGACTTAGGAAGGTTTGCACCAATGCTATATGGTTTTTTAATTGCAGCTATTATTACAAGTGTTATTAATTTATTTACACAAAGTTCAACTTTTGATCTTGTTATTTCATGGGTTGTTTTAATAGTATTTTTTGGAATAACTGCCTATGATATTCAAAGAATAAAACGATTACAATATACAGACATTATACCAGAGAATAAATTGCACATATATGGTGCTATGGAAATATATCTTGATTTTATTAATATATTCTTAAGGTTGCTATCAATCTTTGGAAAGCGTAAAAATTAAGCTATGGAAGAAAATCAGTTTTCAAGAACAGAAATGCTAATTGGGAAAGATGGTTTGCAAAAACTCCACCAATCTAAAGTAGTAATCTTTGGAATAGGTGGAGTAGGATCATTTGTAGCAGAAGGACTAATAAGAGCTGGAATAGGCAATTTTGTCCTAATAGATAAAGACAAAATTTCATTAACAAATCTAAATAGACAAATCCATGCAAGCCACAATACAATTGGAAAATATAAAGTAGATGTAATGAAAAATAGAATGTTAGATATTAATCCAGAAGCAAAAATAGAGGTAATAAAGCAATACTGCTTACCAAATAATGTAGAAGAATTAGTAGACTCTTCTTATTCGTACATTATAGATGCAATAGATAATGTGACTGCAAAGGTTAGTTTAGTAGAAATTGCTCGGAAGATATAATATTCCAATAATTTCTTGTATGGGAACAGGAAATAAACTTAATCCAACTATGCTAGAAGTATCGGATATTTATAAAACACAGGTGTGCCCACTAGCAAAAGCATTAAGAAAACAGTTAAGAAATATTGGTGTAAAAAAACTAAAAGTAATTTATTCTAAAGAAGAGCCAAAGAAAACAAATACACCAATTCCGGGGAGTGTTTCGTTTGTTCCACCAGTTGCAGGACTAATTATTGCAGGAGAAGTTGTAAAAGATTTATTAAAATAGTTTACAACTTTTTATTTAATGTTTATAATAATAAAGATGAAAAAAATATATAAAAAGGAGAACTAAAAAATGAAAAAAATAATTGTAGGATTTATTTTAGCAGTAATGCTTTTATCTACTAGTATTTGTGTTATGGCAGAAGAATTTTCTGAAATTGGAATGAAAATAGAATTACCAGATGAGTATTATGACCTAAAATCGGGTATAGATAATAATGATACCAAAATTTCTTATTATGAAACAGTATTGAGAGTAACAAGTGAGGAATTAAAAAATCAATATAATCAAAATGGAATAGTATATAATGGATTAAGCAGTAATTTATCTAAAGAGCTTATAATTTCTGTAATTGAAAATACGAGAACTAAAAATAATTTCCATTTAACTTCTTTAGACGAAAAAGAAATAGAAGATTTAAAAAAAGAAATTTTAGCAACTGCTGGAGATGCACAAGTAGAAGAACAAAATCTTTATGAACATAATGAAATAAAATACATATATACTAAATTTATAAATGGTACAACAACAATATACCAATATTATACAATAGTAAATGGAAAGGCAATTACTATAACATTAAATAGCAAATATTCTAATGTACAACAAGATGAATTAAAAAATATTGTAGATACAATTCAATTTAATGAAATACAAGAAAAACCAATTATTACAGTTTCACCAATTATGATTGCAGGAATTATTGTAGTAATAATTGTTATAATAATTATTACTATAATAAAAAAGAAGAATAAGTAAATTATTTAAAAAAGTTATAAAATATATAATTTAACAAAATGAAGTTAAAATTATATAAGAAATACATAGGAGGAAAATTTAATGTACGTTTTTAATAGAATAACAGTTAACCCACAATTACCTAAAAGAATTGAAAAATTATCAGATATAGCCAAGAACTTATGGTGGTCTTGGAATACAGAATTTTTGAGGCTATTTAAGATGTTAGATATAGACTTATGGGAAACATGCGGGAAGAATCCAGTTAAATTTTTAAAACTAGTAGAACAATCAAAACTAGAGAAAGTCACAACAGATAACGAATTTTTAAAAGAATATGATAAAATTGTAGAAAATTTTGAAGGATACATGAATAGCAAATCCACATGGTTTTCTAAAAAATATCCTAACCATAAAAATGACTTAATAGCATATTTTTCAGCAGAATATGGATTAGATGAAATATTACCAATATATTCTGGTGGATTGCGGAATTTTGTCTGGAGACCATTTAAAATCTGCAAGTGATTTAGGAGTTCCTTTTGTTGCTGTAGGACTACTATATAAAAACGGTTATTTTCATCAAAAAATTAATAAATATGGAGTACAAGAAACAGAATATAAAAATATAGATTTATATAATTTACCTATTATACCTGTTGTAAATGAAAATGGAGAGGAATTAATAATAGATGTAAGATTCCCTAGAAAAAAAATATATTTAAAAGTATGGAAAATTAATGTTGGAAGAGTAACTCTATATTTATTAGATTCTGATATTGACCAAAACACAGATGACTATAAAAATGTTACTCTACATTTATATGGTGGAGACAGAGAAATGAGAATTCAACAAGAAATTGTGCTTGGAATGGGTGGAGTAAACTTACTAAAAAAATTAGGGCTAAATCCAACCATATACCATATGAATGAAGGACATTCTTCTTTTGTTACAGTTGAACTAATAAAAGATATAATGGCTGAAAAACAAGTATCTTTTAATATTGCTAAAGAAATTGTAACAGCTAAAACAGTATTTACAACACATACTCCTGTGCCAGCAGGAAATGATATATTTGATATAGCACTTGTAGAAAAATATTTTAAAAATTTCTGGGGAAGAATTGGACTTTCTAGAGAAGAATTTTTAAGACTAGGAATGAGTACGAAAGATAAAGAATTAGGAACTGGGTTTAATATGGGCATATTAGCTCTTAAAATTGCAGGCAAAAAAAATGGTGTAAGCAAATTACATGGGGCAGTCTCTAGAGAACTATTTTCAGACATATGGCCAGAAATAGCAGCAAATGAATCACCAATTACATATGTAACAAACGGAGTACACACTTGTTCATGGTTAGCACCAGGAATTAAAGAATTATATAACAAATATTTAATTCCATATTGGCAAGATAATATATATGACGACACAGTTTGGAAAAAAATTGACTCTATACCGGATGAAAAACTTTGGAATGAGCACATGAAAAGAAAAGAAAAATTACTAGACTTAACAAAAAGTAACTTAATAAGTCGACTACGAAAATCAGGAATGAGCTACGACATTATAAAAGATATGGTTCCAGAATTAAAATCAGATATTCTAACAATAGGATTCGCAAGAAGATTTGCTACATATAAAAGAGCAACTTTAATTTTTAAAGATTTAGAAAGAATTACTCAAATACTAAATGATGCAGATAAACCAGTTCAAATTATATTTGCAGGTAAGGCACATCCAGCAGACAAAGAAGGACAAAATCTAATTAAATATATTCATGAAATATCTGCAATGCCACAATTCAAGGGAAAAATTTTCTTACTAGAGGATTATAATATTGCTATAGCAAGATATTTAGTAAGTGGAGTAGACATATGGCTAAACAATCCTAGAAGACCAATGGAAGCCTCAGGAACGAGTGGACAAAAAGCAGCCATTAATGGAGTAATAAATTTTAGTGTATTAGATGGTTGGTGGGCAGAAGGATATAACCAAAAAAACGGTTGGGCAATTGGGACAAATGAGGAATATGAATCTTATGAAGCACAAGATTTAGCAGATAGTGAAAGCATTTATACAACATTAGAAAACAAAATCATACAAGCTTATTATAATAAAGATAAAAATGGACTATCAAGCCAATGGATTAAGTTAATGAAAAATTCTATTATTAGTACAGGAGGAAAATTCAGCACAGCAAGAATGCTAATAGACTATATAGAAAAACTATATATGCCACTTTGTGATATGACTAATGAATACTTTAGCAAACTTGATTTAGTAACAGAATACAATACATGGAAAGAAAATATAGTTGCAAATTGGAATGATATTGAAATTTCCCAAATTAATAATTTAGATAACATTACAATAGATGCTGGCAATAATATTGATGTAATGTGTAGTGTAAAATTACCTAATATTTCAGTAGAAAATATAGAAGTGCAAACTTATTATGGAAAAATTTTGGAAAATGGAACAATAGAAAATATTGCAATTATTCCAATGAAACTAATAAATGAAGACGAAGAAAATAAAACATACACTTTTGCAGGAAAGATTGAACTAACTACAGGTGGTAATTATGGATATACATTTAGAATTATGCCAAAACATAAAATGCTTATAGATTCAGAAAATATGAATTTAGTAAAATGGATAACAAAGTAACACAATAACACATATACTAATAAAATATATATAATTTGTAATACATATATAACAAAAAAGGAAGGAATGAAATATTTTGAGGAAGACAAAAATAGTTTGTACAATGGGACCAGCAGTAGATAACGAAGAAAAACTAAGAGAATTAATGCTTGCTGGAATGAACGTAGGAAGAATAAATTTTTCACATGGAAACTACCAAGATCAAGAAGAAAGAATAAACTTATTTAAAAAAGTAAGAGCAGAATTAGGCTTACCAATCCCGCTACTATTGGATACAAAAGGACCAGAAATTAGAATTGGCAAGTTTGAAAACAATGGTATTAATTTAAACAATGGAGAAACATTTATTTTATTAAATGAAGATAAACTCGGAAACGAAAATGAAGTTTCAGTAAGTTATAAGGAATTATATAAAGATGTATCTATAGGAAGCACCATATTAGTTAATGATGGAACTATTGAATTAACAGTAAAGGAAATAAAAAATAAAGATATAGTTTGTACAGTTATTCATGGTGGGAAATTAACAAATACCAAAAGCATTAATATTCCAAATTTAGTATTAAATTTACCAAGTATTACAGAAAAAGATGAAGAAGACATTAAATATGGAATTAAAGTTGGATTTGATTATATTGCGGCATCTTTTGTTAGAAAGCCAGCAGATGTATTAGCTATTAAAGAAGTATTAAAACAAAATGATGGTAATCATATTAAAATTATTTCTAAAATAGAAAATAGAGAAGGAATTGATAACTTTGACCAAATACTAGAAGTATCGGATGGAATTATGATAGCTCGTGGTGATTTAGGAGTAGAAATACCTATGGAAGAAGTTCCAATTTTACAAAAACAATTTATTAAAAAAACCTATAGAGCAGGAAAACCAGTTATTACTGCTACACAAATGTTAGAATCTATGTGCGACAACCCAAGACCTACAAGGGCAGAAGTAAGTGATGTTGCAAATGCAGTATTTGACGGTAGTTCAGCAATTATGTTGTCTGGAGAAACAGCAATGGGAAAATTTCCAGTTGAATGTGTAAGAGCCATGGATACTATTGCCAAAAAAGTAGAAGGGAGCATCAAATATTGGAAAAGGTTTAGGAATAGAGTATATGAAGAACCATCTTCTAATTATGAATTCCATATTAATCATTCAATATGTTCTAATGCAATGAATGTAGACGCTAAATTAATTTTAGTTTATACAGAGTGTGGAGACACTCCAAGGCTAATTTCTAGTTTTGGACCACAATGCCCAATATATGCTGTAACCAAAAGTGAAATTACTTATCGCCAATTAGGTTTAAGCTGGAACATTAAGCCTATTCTTATAACTGAAAATGAAAATAATATAGAAAAAATATTAGAAAAAGTAATTGAAAATCTAAAAAATGAAGGAATTATTAGAACTGGAGATTGTATTGTTATATCTGGTGGAAAAACGGAATTAGAAACACAAAACAGCTTAAACAGAATGATAGGCGGAATTCTTAAAGTATAAAAATTAAAAAGAGATGTTTAGAGAACAAAACTAAACATCTCTTTTTAATTTTTATATATTTTTGGAATAAAAAATAAATTACTATTGCAAATATGATTAAAACTGATATAATGTGATTAGTTTAAATGATTCTAAAGGAGGAAAATTTTATGATAAAAAGAGTTGCAATACTTGCAAATGGTGGAGATGTATCTGGTTTTAATGCAGTAATAAGAGCAATTGTAAAAACAGCGGAAGAAAATAACATTGAATGCTTGGGTTTTATTGATGGCTATAATGGATTACTAAACAATAATTACGTAAAATTAAGTACTAAAGATAATGCTTCGGGAATATTACACAAAGGTGGTTCTATTATAGGTTCATCTTTAAATGCCAATGTATTTAATTATAAAGTAGTTGATGATAAAGGAAATATAACATACCAAGATTTATCGGAAAAATGTGTACAAAATGTAAAGAAAGATGAAATTGATTGTATTTTTACATTAGGTGGAGACAGTACACAAAAATCAGCAAGAGATTTTACACTAAGAGGATTAAAAGTAATTGGAGTTCCAAAGACAATAGACAATGACGTAGCATGCACAGATATTACTTTTGGATATAATACTGCTGTGCAAGTTGCAACAGATGCAATAGATAGGTTACATACAACAGCAGAAACACATAATAGAATTATGTGCTTAGAAGTTATGGGAAGATATGCTGGATGGATTGCACTAGAATCTGCAATAGCAGGTGGAGCAGACGTTGCTTTAATTCCAGAAATTCCATATGATATTGATAAAGTAGTAGCAAGCATAAAAAAAAGACAAGCTATGGGAAAAAACTTTGCAGTGGTTGTAGTTGGAGAAGGTGCAACACCAAAAGGTGGAAACATGGAAGTACAAGAGGTAAGAGATGGAGGAGAAGGAGTTATTAATATAAAATTAGGTGGAGCAGGAGATAAAGTAGCAAGAGAATTAGAAAAAAGAACAGGATTAGTTACTAGAAATACAACTTTAGGTTATATGCAAAGAGGAGGTACACCAACTTCATTTGATAGGGTATTATCTACAAAATATGGTGCAAAAGCAATAGAACTAGCTATGCAAGGAAAATTTAATGTATTAACTGTTATAAAAAATGGAAAACTAGATTGTGTTCCATTAGAAGATGTTGTGGGGGACAACAAAAAAATAGGAGCTGTACAGGGCGGAACAGAAGAAAGCAATACAAGAGTTGTAACAGAAGACCACGACTTAACAAAAACAGCAAGAAATATAGGAATTTGTTTAGGAGATTAACAATATTTTGAATTAATAACATAAAATAAAAAAATTATTCCCAAGGAGGATAAAACAGTGGTAACTCTAAAAGATGTTAAAGAAAATGCGGAGATTAAAGAACTAGTAGTTGGCTCGCAAAAACAATTAGATGTTCTTGGATATACAGAGCATTCTGTTAGACATGTAAACATTGTTTCGAAAAGAGCAGGACAAATTTTAAAGGATTTAGGCTATGATGAAAGAAAAGTCGAATTAGCGCAAATTGCAGGATATATGCACGACATTGGAAATTGTGTAAATAGAGTAGACCATGCTCATACTGGTGCTATTTTGGCTTATAATATATTAAAAGATTTAGGAATGGATGTTAAAGAAAGAACAGAAATAATGATGGCAATAGGTAATCATGATGAAGAAACTGGAACAGCAGTTAATGAAATTTCAGCAGCCTTAATTTTAGCCGATAAGTCTGACGTTCATAGAGCCAGAGTATGCAAAACTAATATTTCAGTGTTTGACATTCATGATAGAGTAAACTATGCAGTTACAGATGCTGATTTAAGATTAGATGTACCAAAAAGAACTATTACATTAGATTTAACTATAGATACAAATATTTGCCCTGTATTAGATTATTTTGAAATATTTATGCATAGAACAATGATGAGCAAATACGCAGCAAAATTTTTAAAAATATGGTTTGAATTAATTATTAATGATACAAAACTATTGTAGGAGGAAAAACTGTGAAACAAAATAATTTTTTAAGAACGCTAACAATTATTTTAATAATAATATTATTATCAATTATTTCTTTTATTGGTATATACCAAAAAAGACTAAACAAGTATGAAAATGTTATACCAGATTATCAAACTGGAATGGAGTTTGGAAAAAGAAGAGAAGTTATTCTAAAAGTAGATGATACTACAGAAACTGTTTATTATGATGCAGAGGGGAATATGGTAGAACATACACACGAAGAAGGAGAAGAACATTCAGAAGATGAAGAATTACCAGAGGGACAGACAACTAAAGAAGTACCAATAAATAGCCAAGATATTTTAATAGAAGAAAATTTTAATTTAACAAAAACAATAATTGAAAATAGACTTAACGATTTTCAAGTTCCAGAATATGACCTAAGAAAAGGAGAAAATGGAACTGTTTGGGTTAGCTTACCAGAAAATTCTTTAACCGATACATATGTCCAACTAATTGCTGCAAATGGAGGATTTGAATTAATAGATAGTGATACTAACGAAGTTTTGCTAAATAGTAATAATATAAAGACAACAGATGTTTTATATAATACAACAGAAAATGGAACAACTGTATATTTAAATATTGAATTTAAAAAAGAAGATAGGGCTAAATTAGAAGAAATTAGCAAAACTTATGTAAAAACACAAGACGAAGAAGGCAATGATACAACTAAAAATGTAACTTTAAAGTTAGATGACGAAATACTTACTACAACTTATTTTGGACAAACCATGTCTAATGGAATTTTACAACTTCCTCTAGGAAGTAATATAACAACACAAGAAGAACTAGAGAATATTGTTACAGAAGCTACCCTTATTTCTACTTTAATAAAACAAGGAGAACTTCCAATTCAATATGTTTTAGAATATAACAATACGATTAACCCTAATATAACAGAAACAGACATAAAGATAGTAAGTGTAATTGCTATAATTTCTGTTGGTATTATGATAATATACTTAATTATTAGAAATGACATAAATGGGCTAAATATGGGAATTGGATTTGTAGGATTCATAGCAATTTTATTATTATTTGTTAGATATGGTAACTGTATAATTACAACTAATAGCATTATGGGAATTATTATAATTAGCATATTTGAGTATTTGTTCTTACTAAGCTACTTAAAAAATTTACGCAAAAACAAAGAGAATATAAGCATTATATTTAAAGATACTTATTTTAAATATTTAAAACTAGGAATACCTTTATGTGCTGTTGCTATTGTATTTACATTTTCAAAATTATCAATTATAAATAGCTTTGGTATGATTGTATTTTGGGGAATTATTACATTCTTATTATACAATTTAGTAACAATAAAATATTTAACAATAACAAAAAATAAGTAGATTTTTGGAGGAGTAAATAAAATGGATACAAAAAGAAGTATAAAAATTTTAATAATATTTATTGTGCTATTAATATTAGGCGTTTTAATAATAGTATTTAATGGATTTAAGTTAAATTCTAATTATGAAAATGCAGTAAGAATTGAAATTGCAATTAACAAACAATTAGATATTAATGAAATAAATACCATTGTAAAAGAAGTATACTCAGAAGAACAGTTTAAAGTTGAAATGGTGGGAGCTTTTAAAGACACAATTGGAATTACAATGAAAGAATCAAATGAAGAAAAAAATAAACAACTAATAATAAAATTAAATGAAAAATATAATACAGAATTAGAAACTACAGATATATCTATATACAATATACCATCAAGTAATTTATATGATATAGTAAAACCATATATATGGCCAACAGCAATTTCTTTTGCAATTATTTTAGCTATTTATAGTATAATTTATCGTAAAAAAGGATTTTTTAAATTTTTATTAACTGAACTAGCTTTGGTAATTGGAGCAGAAATATTATATTCAATCCTTGTTTCTATTTTTAATATAAAAGTTTCGCAAACAATACTAATAGGAGCTGTTGCGATTATGTTATTTGTAACTGTTTATTTAGCAAAAGTTTATGAAAAAATTATTTTACAAAATAGTACAAAAAAAGTAAGATCTTAATATAATATATTAAGATCTTTTTTTTGCAAATAATTATAAAACATAACAAATATTTTATAAATATGTAAAACTTAAAGCAAGGAAGGTAAAATAATTGAAAACAATATTTAAAACTTTGACTAAATATGTTTTGAAAGGAAAAAGAAATATAGACGAAGGAAATGTTAACTTAGAAAATTTAAAGGAAATAATGAAAAAAGGAAATGCTATAATACTAGATGTTAGAAGTCCACAAGAATACAAAGAAAAGCATATTAGAAGTGCTATTTTAATACCAAGTTACGAAATAAATAAAAACATAGTAGAAGAAACGCTAAAAGATAAAAACCAAACAATTATTGTATATTGTTTTAGCGGTTCTAGGAGCAAAAGAGTAATAGAATTGTTAAAAAAAATAGGATACACTAACTTATACCATTTAAAAGATGGAATAAGAGCATATCCAGAAGACGATATATTTATTACAAATTAATATTAGCATTATTTTTATTAATTATACCTGAGCTATATTTTCCAGATTCTATAAATCTAGAAACATTTTTTATTGATATTCCAGTATTAATTGAAATATCTTCAATAGATGTAAAATTAGGTGTATTTTCTAAAAAATCGCCTAATTTTTTAGAGTCACATAAATCTTTTGGCTTACAATTACAACAAACTTCATCATCAGATAAAAAGAAACAACCACATCTTATACACTTTTTAAATTCCATTATAAAGCCCCCCAAAAATCTATTAAACTATTTTTTACAAGTAACAGTTTATCATAAAAAATTTAAAAAATAAACACTAAATACAAAAGTTTTTTGTAATATTGCAAAAAATATTAAAATAATATAAAATACTTAATATAAGGAGTGGTTTAACTAATGAAAACGCTATTTAGTTATTTAATTAATATATTTTCATATATGTTTTGGGTATTTAGAATAATTATTACTTTAATGTTGTCTCTAAAAATAGATATACCAATTGCAATAACAAATATAAATTATGAAATTATATTTTTATTTATAACATTAGCTATATTATTATTGGTAACAAAAAGAAAACTAATTGGTGGAATGTTATATTTTGCACTATATACTACTTACTTTGGATATGAAATATATAGCTTACTTGCTGTAAATTCATTAGAAGCATATTATGCTATATTTATGGGGGCTATTGGAATTCTAATTTCTTTTGCCAATATGTTAGACTTACTAACAAATAAAAATAGAGGAAATATAAGCAAAAAGACAGTCCAAAAAACGGATTGGTTTTATCAAAACAAAGAATTTGATAGAAAATTAGATGAAAGAGCAGATAAAAATAATTACAGGCTAATGTAAAAAATATAACTTAAAAATTATAGAGCAAAAAAATATAAAATATATAAATCAAATTTTGATATATTAACGAAAAACAATTATTTGATACATGCTGATGCAATTTAAAATTATATAGAGTAAATAGGATTAACTCAACTACCGAGGATTCCTCGGTAGTTAAAATGTACATATAAGAGATAAATAGTGAAAAAGAGATTTTGATTTATTGTTAGAAGAAGTGGAAAAGTAGGAGAGTGAAAACGATGAGTAATAATTTGAATATTAACTGGTATCCACGGACATATGGTAAAAGCAAAAAAACAAATAGAACAAGATTTAAAGTTAATAGATGTTGTGATTGAAATATTAGATGCACGAATTCCTATATCAAGCCAAAACCCAGATATAAATAAATTAGTACAAAATAAAAAAAGGATTATAGTTTTAAATAAGAGCGACTTAGCAAATGATTACCAAACCAAAATGTGGAAAACATATTTTGAAAATAAAGGAATTCCATGTGTGGCTACAGACTCAAATACAGGATTTGGAATTAAAGATGTATTAAAAAATGTAGATTATGTAATGGAAGCAGAAATAAAAAAGCAAGTAGAGAAAGGTAGAATAGGAAAAAATATTAAACTATTAGTAGTAGGAATACCTAATGTAGGCAAATCTTCTTTTATTAATAGGATTGCAAAAAGAAATACAGCAAATGTGGGAAATCAACCAGGAATAACAAAGCAAAAGCAATGGATTCGCATTCAAAATAATATTGAATTATTAGATACACCTGGTATATTATGGCCTAAGCTTGAAAAAGAAGAAGTGGCATTAAATTTGGCATATATTGGTACAATAAAAGAAGATGTAATTGAACCAATAGAGGTATCGTATCATTTGATAAAATATTTATATAGTAACAATAAGCATGAATTATTTTCTAGATATAAAATAAGTGAACAGGAAATAAATAATAATGTAAATATTTTAACACAAATAATGCATCTAATTGGAAAAAAAAGAGGAGCACTATTAGCTGGAGGAAAAATTGATGAAACAAAAACAGCAAAAATAGTATTAGAGGATTTCAGAAGTGGAAGGATAGGAAAAATTACTTTAGAAAAAGCAATATTATAATACTATAAATTGGTTTATAGGTAACCTTAATTTAAAAACCTAAATATATAACAAGAAGAAGGAAAATTATTTGGAACTAAATGAATTAATGAATATAACAAAAAGCAAAAAAGAAATAGAATTAATGTCACCTTTGGTTTGGGCATATGTAGGAGACTGCGTATATGACTTATATATTAGGAGTTATTTAGTAAATAATACACAGTTAAAACCTCATAGTTTACATATTGAAACTATTAAATATGTAAAGGCAAAGGCTCAATCAGAAATTTTAAAAAATTTAGAACAAGATTTAACAGAAGAAGAAAAAGACATTGTAAGAAGAGCAAGAAATACTCAAAACCATCATTTGCCTAAAAATGCAAGTATACAAGAATACATGTATGCAACAGCTTTTGAGGGTTTAATAGGATATTTATATTTAACTAAACAAATAAAACGTTTAAAAGAAGTATTAAATAAAACCATAAATTGACATAAAACATAAAAAATGGTAATATAAATATAGATGGCAAAGCCATAAAACAAAAAAGGAGGATAAAAAAATGAAACGGCTAATCTCTTTGCTGCTAGTTTTGAGTTTAACTATGTTAGGAGGAATTACAACAACGTTGGCTCAAGAAGAAGTACCACCACCCATGAACCTGATGGTACGGGTTTCTAAGCTTACGCTTAGAACTGAACCGAACAGGAATGCAGAACCGGTCAAGGATAATAACAATAAGTCTATTCAGCTTAGAATGGGTGACGTAGTCTACGAAAGCACAAACAGGGTATTCCACCGTCCCGAATATGGCGAATATTGCTATATTAGGACATTAGATGGCATAGAGGGATTTGTAATTATGAGGTACTTAACCTATGGTTACAAAATCTTCCTAAACGGGGACCATACTCAAAACATTTATACTTCCGAATGGGCTTGTATAAATGGAGACTTGGGTGTCGGAAGCGGCGTAGGAGACCGCGTCAACGAGATTTTAATTGTAGTTGACGAAACTGTGGAGTGTCTCCATGTTTTAACAATTGAAAATCCCGTTGAGGGCTATATTTCTAGATATGCTGACTATGAGTATATTTGGGAATAACTCCTTTCTGGGAAGCAAGCATTGCTTGTTTCCCAGTTTCTGTATAAAATTTAATAAAAATACTTGAAATCTTAAAACAGATTTGCTATAATAATACACGTTAAAAACACACGCATAAGGAGTTCTAGAAATAGTGCTTATACTTTAAGTCTTCTAGAATTAAGATATGTGCGGAGGAAAAACTAAAAGGAGGAAATTAAAATGGCAGTAGTAGCGATGAAACAACTACTTGAAGCAGGTGTTCATTTTGGACATCAAACAAGAAGATGGGATCCTAAAATGGCTGAATATATTTTCCAAGCCAGAAATGGAATTCACATTATTGACTTACAAAAAACATCAAAAAAATTAGATGAAGCATATGCTTTTATCAAAGAACAAGCAGAAGAAGGAAAAGATATTCTTTTTGTGGGAACAAAAAAACAAGCACAAGAATGTATGAAAGAAGCAGCTCAAAAATGCAATATGTTCTATGTTGACCAAAGATGGTTAGGCGGAATGTTAACCAATTTTGGAACTATTAGAAAAAGAATTGAAAGATTAAATGAATTAGAAAAAATGCAAGAGGACGGTACTTTTGACTTATTACCTAAAAAAGAGGTTATTAAATTAAAAGGAGAAATGGAAAAACTAGAAAAAAATCTTGGTGGAATTAAGAATATGGAGAAATTACCAGGTGCATTATTTATAGTAGATCCAAAAAAAGAAAGAATTGCAATATTAGAGGCAAGAAAATTAAAAATTCCTGTTGTTGGATTGGTAGACACAAACTGCAACCCAAATGATGTAGACTATGCAATTCCAGGAAATGATGATGCTATAAGAGCAGTTAAATTAATTGCAGATGTAATGGCAAATGCAGTTATTGAAGGAAGACAAGGAGAAACTGCTGAAGAAATACCTACAGAAGAGATTACCGAAAAAGTAGCAGAACCAACTAGTATAGAAGAAGTTGTAGAAACATCTGAAGAACAAGAATAATTAAAAAGCAGTTTTGATATTTGCATAAAAAATTATTTTGCATTTTATACTATTTAATAAAACTTAATTTTATAGCATATAAGATTAAATTTGTAATATTTAAAAAGTCGTCTTTATGGCGACTTATATAAAATATATTAGGGGAGGAAGAATAAATGATTACTGCAGAACTTGTGAAAAATTTAAGAGAAAAAACTGGTGCAGGTATGATGGATTGCAAAAAAGTTTTAACAGAAACTAATGGAGATATGGAAAAGGCAATTGAACTTTTAAGAGAAAGAGGAATTGCAAAAGCAGCAAAAAAGTCTGAAAGAATTGCAGCAGAAGGACTAGTATGCGCTTATGTAACAGCAGACAAAAAAGTTGGAGTATTAGTAGAGGTTAATTCTGAAACTGACTTTGTAGCCAAAAATGAAGATTTTAGAGCTTTTGTACTAGATGTTGCAGAACAAATTGCAATTAAAAATCCAAAGGACGTAACAGATTTACTAAACCAAGAATCAGTTAAAGTGTATGGTAAAACTATACAAGAAGTACTTACAGACAAAATCGCAACAATTGGAGAAAATATGTCTATTAGAAGATTTGTTAGATTTGAAAGTGATGGATTAATAGAAAGTTATATACATGGAGACGGAAAAATTGGAGTATTAGTAGATTTAGCAAAAGGCGAAAGTGACTTAGCAAAAGATATTTGTATGCAAGTTGCAGCAGCTAGACCTGAATATTTAAATAGACAAGAAGTTCCAGAAGAAAAAGTACAAAAGGAAATGGAAATACTAAAAGCACAAGCAATGAATGAGGGTAAACCAGCTGAAATAGCTGAAAAAATGGTAAAAGGAAGAATTGGAAAATTCTATGGAGAAATTTGCTTATTAGAACAACCATTTGTAAAAAATCCAGATATTAAAGTTGAAGACCTAGTTAAATCTAAAAATGCAGAAGTTGTTAGATTTGCTAGATTTGAAAAAGGCGAAGGAATAGAAAAAAAAGAAGAAAATTTTGCAGAAGAAGTTATGAAACAAATTAAATAAACTAATATAAAATATTTTGTGGCAATTCCAAAAAAAGGATGTTGCCCATTGTAAAAATGCTTGCAATATAAAGAAAAAAATGATATTCTTATATATATTTTATAAATTAAAAGACCATGATGAGGACAAGACAATTATGTAATATTCTTTAAAGAGAGCTAGATACTGCTGAAATTCTAGTAAGATAAAAATGATTGTTATCACCTTTTTAAGTTGCTTATTTGAACTAAGTAGAATAAGACGTTAATCTTCGTTACAGATTTTAAAGAGAAAAATAATGTATAATTATTTTTAAATTAGGTGGTACCACGGAAAAAAATTCGTCCTATTAATAGGGCGAATTTTTTTATAATTGATTTAATTTAAAAAATGATTATTTAAAGGGGGAACTATAATGGAAGAAAAAAAGAAAGACTATGGAACAACATTAAATTTACCAAAAACAGATTTTCCAATGAGGGCAAATTTGCCAGAAAATGAGCCGAAAGTAATGGAAAGAGTTTTTAATGATGGACTATATGAAAAAATGCTAAAGAAAAATGAAAAAAATGAATATTTTATTTTGCATGATGGACCTCCATATGCAAATGGAGAAATTCACATAGGACATGCATTAAATAAAATATTGAAAGATACAGTTGTTAGGTATAAAAATTTAAAAGGATATAATACGCCATATATTCCAGGATACGATACACATGGCTTACCAACAGAAAAAAGAGCAATTCAAGTTTTAGGAATCAACAGAGACGAAGTAAGTGTTGCCAAATTTAGAAATACTTGTAGAGATTTTGCTTTAAGCTTTGTAGAAAAACAAACAGAAGGTTTTAAAAGACTTGGAGTTTTAGGAGACTGGGATCATCCATACATTACTTTACAACCAGAGTTTGAGGCTAAACAGATTGAAATATTTTGGGAGATGTTTAAAAAGGGATATATTTACAAGGGCTTAAAACCGGTTTACTGGTGTACAGATTGTGAAACAGCATTAGCAGAAGCCGAAATTGAATATAAAGAACATGAAACAACATCTATTTATGTAAAATTTGAAGTAAGTAAGCCTTCAACAAAATTATTAACAAAAAAACCAACCTATTTTGTAATATGGACAACAACTCCATGGACTTTACCAGGTAATGTTGCTATTACAATTGGAGAGGATTTTGAATATAGTGTAGTAGAAACAGAAAAAGAAAACTATATTTTAGCAACGCAATTAGTTGAACAAGTAATGAAATTGGCTAAAATAACAAATTACAATACAATTCAGCAATTTAGTGGAAAAGAATTAGTAGGAACTATTTGCAAGCACCCATTTTTAGACAGAGATTCAAAAGTTGTTCTGGGTAGTGAAGATACAATTGTAGTTGAATTGGATACAGGAACAGGAGCAGTACATACAGCTCCTGGGTATGGTAAAGAAGACTATTTATGTGGACTAAAAAATGGATTAGAAATTGTTGTTACAGTAGATGGAAAAGGATATCAAACAGAAGGAGCAGGACCATTTAATGGATTATATTATGCAAAATCAAATGAGGCAATTATTGAATGGCTTGAGGGAAATGGATATTTGCTAAGCAAAGAAAAAATCGTTCATCAATATCCACACTGCTGGAGATGCAAAAATCCAATTATTTTTAGAGCTACAGACCAATGGTTTGCTTCTATAGAAGACTTTAGAGAAAAAGCATTAGAAGAAATAAAAAAGGTAAAATGGTACCCTGCTTGGGGAGAAGAAAGAATTGCAAGTATGGTACAAGAAAGAGCAGATTGGTGCATTTCTAGACAACGTACATGGGGAGTGCCTATTCCTATATTTTACTGCAAAGAATGTGGTAATGAATATATTACTGAAGAATCTATCCAAAAAATTATAAAAATATTTAAAGAAAAAGGATCTACATCTTGGTATGAATTACCTATAGAAGAATTAATGCCAAAAGGAGCTACATGTTCTTCTTGTGGTAATAAAGACTTTAAAATTGAGACAGACATCATGGATGTATGGTTTGACTCTGGAACTACATATGAAGGAGTGCTAGCTGCAAGAGGTTTACCATCAGCAGATATGTACTTAGAAGGAAACGATCAATATAGAGGTTGGTTCCAAAGTTCATTACTTACATCTGTTGCTGCACATGGTGTTGCACCATATAAAGAAGTGTTAACACATGGATTTGTAATTGATGATAAGGGCAGAAAAATGTCTAAATCAGAGGGAAATGTAATTAGCCCACAAGATATTATAAAAGAATATGGTGCAGATATTTTAAGACTATGGGTATTATCTTCAGATTACAAATCAGAAATTAGTTTATCTAAAGATATTTTAAAGCAAATTACAGAAGTATATAGGAAAATAAGAAATACAGCAAGATATATATTGGGAAATATATCTGACTATGATCCTAATGAACCACTAGAATATGAAAGTTTATTGGAAATAGATAAATATGCATTATATAAATTAAATGAATTAATTAAAAATGTTACACAAAGTTATGACAACTATGACTTCCACGTAGCTTACCATGAAATTAATAAATTTTGCGTAAACGATATGAGTAATTTCTATTTAGATATTATTAAAGATAGATTATATACTTCAAAACCAAAATCTAAAGAAAGAAGAGCTGCACAAACTACTATGTACATAATATTGGATGTATTAGTAAAGCTATTAGCACCAATGACAGTTTTTACGGCAGAGGAAATTTGGAATTTTATGCCACATAAAAAGGATGAGAGTACCCAAAGCCCAATGCTAACATCTTGGCCAAATTTAAACGAAGAATATAATAATAAAGAATTAGTTAAAAAGTGGAATAAAATTGAAAAAATAAAAGAATTAGTTGCTAAAAAATTAGAAATAGCAAGAACAGAAAAAGTTATTGGACATTCTTTAAATGCGAAAGTTACTTTATATGCAGAAGGAGAAAATTATAAATTCTTAAAAGAAGTGGAAGAACACTTACAACCGGTTTTAATTGTTTCTCAAGTATTTATAGAAGAAAATGCAAGAAAAGATGAAAACGAAAAAATAGGGGTAAAAGTAGAAATGGCTGATGGAAAAAAATGCGAAAGATGCTGGATGTATTCTACAACAGTAGGAGAAGATAAAGATAATCCAACAATTTGCCATAGATGTAGTGACGCTATTAAAGTATAATAAAAAGAGGGGAATACCTCTTTTTATTATACATGAAAGCAAGTGATTTTTGTGTATAATTTGATTAATATATGAAAATATAAAAATATATACAACAATTTAAAGCTGCCTAGTATTTTACAAAATTCCCGCAACATTTTGTACATCATTAGAGCAAGCTCTAATATAAAAGAAATAATATTAAAATGTATTGCACTTATTATAGAAAAACAGTATAATTAAAATAAATTTATTTATAAGAGGAGTACTTATGAAGAAAAAAATCTGGGTTAGTCGATTAATTTCACTTATCTTAATTATTATAATAATTTATGGGATATATATAATATATAATTTATATAGAAGAAAATATTTCAATGATTTTGTAAAAGCAGAATATATACAAGGAGTTAGTACTTTTTCAAGAGAAAAAGAAGTAGATAATCAATACAGCTATAAAATAACTTCTCCTACTTATAATGATGCTATGTTTTATAAAACTATTGAGGTAGAAAAAAATACTCCATATAGAGTAAGCTGTATGGTAAAAACACGGAAATATTGAAACAGAAAAAGAAATTTCAAATTCAGGAGCATGTATATCAATTTTAGATACAACAGAAATGTCAGAGGTTTTAAAAGGAACCAATGACTGGAAGCAGCTAACTTTTTGTTTTAATTCTAAAGATAGAACACAAATACAAGTAGGCTTTCGCTTAGGAACTTATTTGGGGAATTGCAAAGGAGACGCTTGGTTTAAAGATTTAAAATTAGAAAGAGGTTCTCCTAGAGAAGACACAAATTGGAATATGATATGTTTTATATTCGAAAATTTAGATGCTAATGTAAACATAAATGGTACAAACACAAATATAAAAACATCTATTAACCAAAATGAAATGCTAACAATGCAACAAAACTTAGAAAGAGCAAAGACAAGTTTTAAAAATTTATCAAATAATGCTATGACTATGCATTATCAAATTATTAACATTGAAGAGCCAATTCAATCTGTTAGCTATGATCAGCAAAATGGCTATTATATTTCAACAAATGATATTTCCGACATAATAGAACCTTATATTAAAAAAGCGGAATATGACTATATTTTTGCTATAGTAAAACTAGGAAATATTTTACACCCAGAAAATAAAGAAAACGACTGGATTGGACTGGGAGGAATGACATATCAAAATATAGGTTTTTCAAATATTCGACTTTCAGATACCCAACAAAACGATATTTATCAATATGCAGGCAATAACACTTTCCCAGAAGAAGTTTACATTCACGAATTCTTGCACACATTAGAAAGAGAATCAAAAGAACATGGAATGGAAGCCCCCGCTTTACATGACTACGAAAAATACGGATATAAAGTATCTTCAAGTGAAGGGCTAAAACAATGGTATTCAGACTATATGTGTAAAAATATAAAATTAGGAGACAGTACAGTTGGATTAGAAAAACAAGTATTTACTTTTAAACCGATTCATAATAGTCAATTTATTTATTCAATGGAACTAGAATTTGATAATGAACCTAAAAACATTATTGAAGAAATTAGAATATTTTTTAAAGCAATATTTGAAAAAATTAATATATTACAAAAACAAAATAATACTGTAATAGGAACGTAAGTATTTTCTTTACAGAAAGGAACAACAAAATGAATGTAGCAGATTTTGACTATAATTTACCAGAGCAATTAATTGCACAACACCCAAATGAAAAAAGAGATGAATCCAGATTACTAATTTTAAATAAACAAAAACACACAATAGAACATAAGATTTTTAAAGACATTATTAACTATTTAGAATCTGGAGATTGTTTAGTAATTAATAATACAAAGGTAATTCCAGCAAGACTATATGGAATAAAAGAAATAACAGGAGCAAATGTTGAATTTTTGCTATTAAATAGAAAAAAAGATGATATATGGGAAGTAATTGTAAGACCTGGAAGAAAATTATTAAAAGGAGCAAAAGTCTCTTTTGGCAATGGAATATTGAAAGCAGAACTTTTAGAAGTATTACCAAATGGTAACAGGCTAGTAGAATTTAAATACAATGGAATCTTTAACGAGATATTAGACAACATAGGTTTAATGCCTTTACCACCATATATTAAAGAAACATTAAAAGAAAAAGACAGATATCAAACTGTATATGCACAACACGAAGGATCAGCAGCAGCACCAACTGCAGGTCTACATTTTACAAATGAATTATTACAAAATTTATCTGAAAAAGGAGTTCAAATTGCAAATGTAACACTACATGTTGGAATAGGAACATTTAGACCAGTAAAGGTAGAAAAAGTAGAAGAACATAAGATGCACACAGAGCATTATTATATAAAACAAGAAGATGCTGAAAAAATTAATTATGCTAAGCAAAGCAAAAAGAAGATAATTGCATGTGGGACAACATCTTGTAGAGTTTTAGAAAGCGTAGCAGATGAAAACGGAATGGTAAAAGAAATAGAAGGAGATACAAATATTTTTATTTATCCAGGGTATAAATTTAAATGTATTGATGCACTAATAACAAATTTTCATTTGCCAAAATCAACTTTGATTATGTTAGTATCTGCACTTGCTGGAAAAGACTACATTATGGAAGCATATAAAGAAGCTGTTAATAAAAAATATAAATTTTTTAGTTTTGGTGATGCAATGTTTATTTATTAAAAAATAATAGGAAGGAAATTTTATGAAACCAGTAGTAGAATACGAATTAATCCATGAATGCAAACAAACAGGAGCTAGACGAGGGATTGTTCATACACCTCATGGAGATATTAATACTCCTGTTTTTATGCCAGTAGGAACGCAAGCAACAGTAAAATCAATGACACCAGAAGAACTAAAAGAAGACGTAAAAGCACAAATAATCTTGGCAAATACATATCATCTTTATTTAAGACCCGGACAAGATTTAATAAAGGAAGCAGGACGGCTTACATAAATTTATGAATTGGGACAGACCAATACTAACAGACAGTGGAGGGTTTCAAGTTTTTAGCTTAGGGGACTTAAGAAAGATAACAGAAGAGGGAGTTTATTTTCAATCTTATTTGGATGGAAGCAGACATTTCTTTTCGCCGGAAAGTGTTATCAAAACAGAAGAAGACCTTGGAGCAGATATAATTATGGCATTTGATGAATGTGTAAAATACCCAGAAACTTATGATTATACAAAAAATTCTATGGAAAGAACAACTAGATGGGCTAAAAGGTGCAAGCAAGCACATACCACGAAAAATCAAGCTTTATTTGGAATTATACAAGGTGGTTTTTATGAAGATTTAAGGGAAAAAAGTGCAAGAGATTTAACTGAATTAGACTTTCCGGGTTACGCAATAGGTGGAATTAGTGTAGGGGAACCAAAAGAAGAATTTTTAAAAATGCTATATTTTACAACCCCCCTAATGCCTAAAGATAAGCCAAGGTATTTAATGGGAGTTGGTTCACCTGATTATTTAATAGAAGCTGCTATAGCAGGAATTGATATGTGTGATTGTGTATTGCCTACTAGAATTGCAAGAAATGGAACCGCAATGACTTGGAATGGAAAAGTAGTAATAAGAAATGCCACTTATGAAAGAGATTTTTCGCCATTAGATAAAGAATGTGATTGCTATACTTGCAAAAACTATACAAGAGCCTATATTAGGCACTTAGTCAAAAACAATGAAATACTAGGAGTAAGATTATTGTCTATGCATAATCTTAGATTCTTGACTAATCTAATGGAAAGAGTTAGAATAGAAATAGAAAATGATAATTTAGGAACATTTAGAAATGAATTTTATAAAAAGTATGGCTATACAAAAGAATAGGGGGTTTTTATGGAATTACTAAGTGAAGAAAAAAATGAAAAAGAAAATAAAAGTAAAAAATATGTTGCATTTGCAATTATTATCGCAATTATTTTGCTAATACTTGTATTTGTAATTATGTTGGTTTTACAACAGGCAGAAAAAAATAAAGAAAAACTGAATGTTAATGGAAAAAGAGTAACATTGCCATCTGATCTAACAATCATTGATAATGCTACTGGGATTACGTATTTTTCTATAAAAAAAATAGCAGACTTAGCCGGATACAACTATTATAATGGAGATTTTAGACAATTTTCGGAAGATAAAACAAAATGTTATGTAGAAAGCGAAAAACAAGTTGCTACATTAGAACTAAATTCTGACATCATTTATAAAAACACATCAGAGGATAAAGTAAATTTTGACAATTATAAAATAGACTTACCAGTTAAAACATATAAAGATGAACTATATGCTACTCAAAAAGCAATTCAGACGGCATTTAATATTACAGTTTATTATGAAACCGAAAATAAAACATTATATATTTACACATTGCCATATTTAGTAGACTATTATAATAAACAGGCAGAAAGAAATCAATATACATCAGTAACAGAAGATTTTATGACACAAAAAGCAATTATTGGGAATATGCTAGTTGTACAAAAAAATGGTAAATATGGAGTCTTATCTACAGAAGATTTTAGTGAAATTATAGGTGCAAAATATGATAATTTAACTTATTTAGAAAGTACAGATGAATTTTTAGCAACTAATTCTGGACAAACAGGAGTAATTTCTAAAACAGGAGATATTAATATAACGCTAGAATATGAGGAAATTGGTTTAATTGATAGTCAACTAAAACTATACTATGTAAAAAAAGATAATTTATATGGTGTTTTAGGTAGAAGGGGAAATATATTGGTTAACATTGAGTATAATGATATTGGCATTGACAAACAATTATTTCCAAGTGATGAAATAGAAAATGGCATGTTTCTATACGAAAACTGTATTCCAATAAAAAAAGGCAACAAATGGGGAATTGCAAATAAATCAGGTCAAATTATATTAAATTTAGAATATGATGAGATAGGATATGTTGCAAATCACCCAACAAGTGAACCATCAGACAATAGCAACAACAATAACAATAATAAAAATGAAATTTCAGAAGGAACAGAAATGCCGGAAAGAAGTGTTAATAATGCGGTAATTATTCCAAATGTTGAATTAGATGATGTAAGCATAAAAGGAATTGTTGTTGGAAAAAATGGAAAATATGGAATAGTAAATTCAATAGGAAATGAATTAATACCATGTGAATATGATAGAATTTATTCTATTACAAATGAAGGGGAAAATGTGTATTACATGGAAAAAGACGGAAGAATAACAAGTGTTCAAGAATATGTAAATTCTAATCAGGTTAGACTTAGGGGACTAATTAGTGACTATAAAAATGTTATAGTTTTAAACGATAATACAGTATTAGATAATAAAACCAATACTAGATAATAATGGAATAAAATAAAACCTCCTTTAATATATTAATTGTAAATTATATATTAAAGGAGGTTTTTATATGATAATTAAAAACAAAAACACAGAAATAATACCTCAAAACAATGTTACTAAAATAATAAAAGGAAGTATTCTAGCTATTACTATTACATTAATTATTTTACTTTTTCTAGCAATATTATTATCTTATACAACTATTTCAGAAAATGTTATTATTCCTGTTATTATCATTACAACAGCAGTAAGCATTTTGATTGGAAGTATTTTTAGTTCTATAAAAATTAAAAAGCAAGGTATTGTAAATGGAGCAACTGTGGGAAGCATTTATATAATTTATATATATATATTATCAAGTGTTTTATACCAAAATTTTAGTATTAATACAAATACAATAATTATGGTTATATCTGCTATATTATCAGGTATAATTGGAGGAATAATAGGTGTAAATTTAAAATTACATAAAAAAGATAGAAGACAAAATTTACAATAAAGAGTACACATAAATAGTAAAAAAAATATATAATAGATAACATAACAACATTACTAAAAATTAATTGTGAATAAACTGTGAACAAAAAATGTACATTTAACAATTATTCACAGAGTTATCCACAGTTTCCACAGGAAGTACTTTTGTAATAATTAAAAGAAAACAAGGTTACATAAAAGCCAAAAAAGTAATGGTTTTGTAATTTTTATGTAAAATAATCGTAACAATAAAACAAACAAATCCAGACAAACAAAGGAAGAAAGATATAATACATAGATTATAAACCACAATAAAATATTACAAAAAAATTACGAAACTATTACAAAATCCTACAAAATATATAGTGTATATAATACCAATTTAAATTAATATTACATATTTTGCATGAATTCTTATTATATTTTTAAGAAGTTACAAAAAAATATTATTTTACTAGACTAAAACTAAAAAATATGATAAAATAAAAACAGAGTGCGGGTATAATTTAGTGGTAGAATGTCATGCTTCCGACCTGATAGCGCGAGTTCGATTCTCGCTACCCGCTCCAAAGAATTTATATTTTTAAAAGTTTTTAAAACTTCTTAAAAGTTCTTAAAAACACATAAGTATTGAAAAATCAAGGTTTTTTGATAGCAAAAATATTTTTGAACTTTTTAAAACTTCTTAAAAATTCTTAAAATTATGGAAAAACTACATTAAAATTACATTAAAACTCTAAAAATATTTACATTAAAAAACATATTTACATTAAAATTTTTTAATATGAAAAAAGCTAGTATTTGATATTACTAGCTTTCATTTTTTCTGGAAATAGAAAAAGCGGGTAGTCGGAAATAACTCCTAGAGTAATTTACCCAATGTACTGAAATAGCTACAATACATTGGGTATGAATTTTTTACGAATAGGTTTTTAATGTAATTTTAATGTAAATATTTGTATATCTAAGCACAAAGTTTTATCTTTTTAGAATAAACTCTACAATCCTTTAACTGCTTGTTTATATATCGTGCGAGAATATGACCATAAGTCTCTCTTATTTGGCGGTCATCAACATGGCCAAGGATAGCTGCAATAACCAGAAGATCCATTCCGGCTTCAATCATCCTAGTAACAGCAGTATGCCTACACATGTGAGTATGACATCCCTTAGGAAGTTCTAATTTTACACCTGCTTCTCTACAAATCCTTTTAAATATATTATTTATGGAACGATGGTCTATATAACTACCATCTAACTGACAAAACAAAAGATTTTCCTTATTATTTGGATTACTTCGTGCATTTTTTATTTGATTTTTGACAATGTCTAGCATGAAGTTTTCATCAAAAATATCAAATGGTACAAACCTTTCATCTAACAAGCCTTGCTCTACTTTTTTACGACCAGTTTTAGTAGTTTTGCCCATAATGATTTTTCCACCATCACTAGATAATGTTCGATTTATTGTGAATCCGCTAGCCTTTAAATCTATATTTTTATCAATATCAATGGATCCTAATTCTCCAATTCTTGCAGCAGATAATAATGCACATATAAATAAATTCCTTAGAGTTTCTTCATCATAATTACATCTAGAACTTTTTACCAAAGGCTTAGTTAGTAAATATTTTATTAATTTTCTTTGCTCCTCAATTTCAAAAGCCTGCACAGGTTCTTTTTTCTGTAAGGAAACAGGAATATATATCCTTAACATAGGATTATCTGGATAGGCTATTATTTTATCTAATACACATTGCATAAAGCCTGCTTTTAGTTTAGCAACTATTTTTTCTATTTCTCCTTGTGAGAGATGCCTTATGGAATTAAGAAAATCTTGGACTTCATTATAAGTTACTTTTTGTACTGGCTTTTGAAAATCTGGCCAGTTCTCAATATATTTGTAATGATATTTATCTTTATCCTTTGTATTTTTTACGATTTTTCCTGCTTCAAATTTTGTATTTCCTATTTTTTTACATACTTCAATAATAGTGATACCATGTTTTTTTACATAGCTCTTAGTATGGACTTTTGCTTCTACATTTAATTTTTTATCAACTGCAGCTTTTTTCTTTTCTTCATTAGCAACAGTAGTCTGTTTTTTATCTATGGAAATCTGAGCTTGATATCTAAAATAACAATAGAAGCGGTCACAATATTTTAAGCAGTCAGTACACTCAACGCACTTCTGACATTTGGCTGAGCCAGTACGATTATTACATATATTTCTATCAGTACAGTTTTTACAAATATCGCATTCACGATCCAATTTTTTTCTTCTAGGTATCTTTTGTATAGTATCGTAGATAGATCCTTCGCCATTAGCTCTACGAGTACCTGTAGTATTCATAATAAAACCTTCTTTCTCTTTTACTTTAAAATTATTTAAAATCTCTTGAAAAAAGGTTTTGTTATATGTTATAATTCATAACATAAAGAGACCTTGTTTCAAGGACTTTTTATACCTTGGATAATGTGTGTCGTTCCGCAAAAAATGAAACACATTATCCTCTTTTTATTAAAAATAACTATAATATTAGAAAATGTTGTTTATTCAGTATCTTTGTCATTTTCTAATAAATTATCAATACTAAAATTAAGAGCTTCTTCGCAGAAACTACATAAAGTTAATCCTTGTTGCTTAGCTTCTTCTAAAGAGATTAATTTCCAACCTTTAAAGTTTTCTTGATAAGTATTTGACCATTTTTTAAAACAACCAGTACATTTATGATAAGTATGACCACCATCACAAACCAAAACATGAGAATCTGTATCAAGTATAACATTATCAGGTGCTTGCTCTATTTTTCCATCTGGATGTGCAATAGTTACAAAGTGTTCTTTAAGAGGAGTGAATTTTGGTGTACTAGGTGCTACTGAATTTAATGAATTTTCATAAATATTAACAATATTTTTAGATTTGTATAATTCAATTCCTAATTTGATGCAATCATAAACCCATCCTAGAAGAAAAAGTCCAATTGTGAATAGATATAATATACCAACTGAGGTTTTCTTCTCATAGAATTTATGAACACCTAGATAACCTAAAAACAAACATAGGATAAAATCTACTTTTTTATTAATTTGATTATTCATCATAACCTCCAGTATATAAATTTATTTAAAAGCACTTTTATTTTCAACTTTTATTACTCTACCTATAATTTGAAAATTGTTCTTTTTTAATTCTTCTTTTGTAAATTTCATGACAGGATAATAAACATTCATAGCTTGAAATTCAACGCTATCATTATTATCAGTTACTTTTCTAATATATTCTTCATTATTTAATCTAAATAAAATTGTTTGACCATTTTCGTATTTATTACATTTTTGAATAAAGGCAATATCTCCTACATCAAGTAAAGGTAACATTGCAGAATCAGTAGCAGTATATTGAAATATATCATTGTTAGTTCTTAATTCATCAGGAGTTCTTTCCATTGGAACATCAAACCCCATCATCCAAGCTTCATCAACATTTAAAATCTTACATAATATATATATATTATCTTGTCTAGCTAAAGCTTTACCTTTTAAATATTTATTTATAAGAGATTGAGATATAGTTTTAGAAAAGGTTTTTGTCTTTTCTGATAATTCAATTTGATTTATATTATTTAATTGCATAGCAATTGCTAATCTATTAGCAAAACTATCAGTTCTTTCGTTACTCATGGCAATCCTCCTTAAATATATATAACATCATATCAAAAAAATGAAATAAAATCAATAGTTTTGAAAGAAAATACAAAAAAATGAAAAAAATTCATAAAAAGTATTGACATTTTTTAAAGTCTAATATATTATAATGGAAAATATGAATTAAATTCATAAAATCAAAAGAAAGGAAGTGATATGATGTTAAAATTATTAGACTATTCACTATTAAGAGGAAGAATAAGAACATATTTTGGAAGTGAAGCTAACTTTGTAAGAGAGCTACAAAAGAGAGGCGTTGAAATGAGTACAGGAAGTTTTTCAAACAAAATAAATTGCAAATCTCCATTTAATCAAATGGAAATAATAGAAATTTGTAATTTATTAGGAATACCTATTGAAGAATCAACCAAATATTTTTTTACTAAAAAATATGAATTAAATTCATAAAAAGGAGAATGCTATGAAAAAAATAAAAAATTGCGGAACGACACACAAAATTACAAGGAGGGAGGAAAATGAGAGGAGAATGCAAACCAACAATGACTTGGGAGGAAGCTCCAGATACTATATCTCCTAAAGAATTGGCAAAGATTTTAGGAATAGGAATAAATAATGCAAGAAACATATTTGACAAGCCGGATTTTCCTAAAATATCTAAAGCAGATATAGGAAACATAGGAAAAGCTGATAAAGAAGCGGCCAGACTATATATTCAAGGTATAAAGATTAAAAATAATAGTAAAGAAGCTCTTCTTAGTATGATCTATTTTGAACTAAGAAAGATAACTGCCAATAATGAAATTGATATACTGAAGAGCGATTTTGAAAAAGGAAAGGAAAGTGTAGAAAATGAAAATAGTTAATAAGAAAAAATTTATAGTAAGGATAATAGAAATATTAATAATTATAGCGACAATTATACTAACAATAATATCAATTGATTATGCAACTAAAATGAGAGGTTATGATGCATTTGGAGGGGAATATTTAATACCTATCTTAGGATTATTAATAATATTGGTTATAGAAACAATCTATGAAGAAAGCGAGGAAAAGAAAAAATATGAAAACAGAAAAACAAATAAGGGAAGAAATAAAAAGGCATAAAGAATATCTGGAAAATACAAGTTTTAAAGATAGAACAACAGAACAAAAAATGCATTCAGCAGTAGTAGAAGCCTTAGAGTGGGTTTTGAAGGAGGAAATAGAATATGGATATAAAAGAAGCCGTTAGTATATTAGAGAAAATGTGTTACAGATATGGAAAACCAGAACATAAAGCTAGAACAAAGGAACAAATTAGAGAAATCAAAGCATTGAATGTTATTTTAGGAACATTCAGAAAGGATGGAGAAATAAAATGGATAGTTTAGATAAATGTTATTATTGGCACATTATAACCTTAGCCAAAATGAAAAGCAAATTGAAATTAATAAGGAAAAAAGAGCTAATCTCAAATACCGACCAAAGTATAAAAAATTAAACTCTTTTTGAAAAATATTTATATAAATACTTTCTGTTTATATTTTATCACAGAAAGTTAGAAAGGGCAAGAAAATGGAAAAAGAAATAAAAAATAAAAACTTTTGCAGCATTTGTGGAAAAAGTTATGAAGGATATGGAAATAATGCAGAGCCGATAAACAACGGAAGATGCTGTGATTATTGTAATGCAATGATAGTAATTCCAAGGAGAATACAAGAACATCAAAATAAAATTGAAGAAAATAAAAAGCTCAAATTGGAGCCTACAAATCATAGTTATTATTGTGAATGTTGGGAGACAAAAAGAACATCAGAATATGATAATTGGAAACAATTTAAAGAAGATGAAGGATTAGACTATGATTTAGACTACAATCTACTATTTAGATTTGATATAGATTTCGCAGATGATCCAGAAGATGAACATTATGGTACATATACATTAAAATTACACCATGCTTTACAAAGACATGGAAGTGAACAATGGCACGCAGTTATATATAACATAACACAAATGGATATGCCTGAGATTGAACAACATTTGAAAAAAGCAAAACAACATTTGCTTGAAATGTGGAAGGAGATAGAAGAATAAAATGGGCAAGTTTATTTTAGGATTTATTATAGGCTACATAGCATCATTTGTAATACTCACATTATTAAGGGCAAGTAGCGAAAGTGCAAAAGAAGAGGAAGAACAATCAAAAAGGGGAAAATAAGCACGAAAGACACCTTGAATTTATAAAGAAAGGGGGAAAGGGACAATGGAAAAAGATATGCAAGAAAATATAAAACTAGAAGAATCAGAAAAAATAAAGAAAATAGCAAAGCAGGTATTAAAAGAAATAGGAATAAAAACACATATTCTAGGTTTTAAGTATTGGGTAACAGCATTGTTACTTGTAATAGAAGATGAAGAAAACTCAGAAAATGGAAATATAGTAATGATGAAGTTATATTCAAGAATTGCAAGAAAACATAAAACAACATTTTCAAAGGTTGAAAGAGCAATGCGTTATGTACATTTAGAATTAGACTTAAAACAACAATTTGATGTTGATTATCCTATTAATAATACAGCTTTGCTATTTTTATTAAAAGAAGAAGTCATGAATAGAGTGCATAACACTCCAGAAGCACAAAATGAATAAGTTATTTGTGCAACAAGAGATTTTGTCGAATAGGACAACATTAAGAAAGGAGTGGGGAATGTGTGAACAGAAAATGCCAAATAGACCTTGAAAAACAGCTCTCTGAATTTTATTCTACATTAGACTTCAAGCCTATCTCTGCAAATGCTATCTCAATATATTTAGTATTACTGCAGATAGCTTGCAAGACAGACTGGCTTCGAGAGTTTAAAGTAACAAATACTATTCTAATGAGCAAAGTGAAAGGTTTAAATATATCAGCTCTACAAAGAGCAAGAAATGAATTGATTAATAATCAGTATATTTTATACAAGAAGCGGAATAAATCAAAATGATGCTTCTTCATATACAATAACGAAATTGTATAATGAGCAATTTGAACAAGCGGAAGAACAACCGAACGCACAGCCGAACGCACAAGCGGAAGAACAGGCAGACGAACACATTATAACTAAACTAAACTTATTATTTAATTATATTTATAAAGGAGATAGCGGAGAAGAAATTGGACTGAACGAAAATGACAGAGAATGCTTAATAGTTCTACTAAAAAGGTTAGAAATGTATTGCCGGAAATATTGAAATATATAATCTGATGCCACAGGAAAGAGTTTTAGATGAAAAAATAATGTTCTGGGCATTGAAAGAAATATATCTTAGTCCGCATAGAGTTTATTTAAATAAGCTTACAAGGGAAAAATTCACATTGAAATATTACAAGACCAAGAAGTACATAACAGAAAAACCATACTACAGACTAGAAGAAATTATAAATTATTTTATAGTTTGTCTGCATGAAGAAATGGAGAAGGAGAAAGGAATATAACATGAATAAGTTTTATGAATTATCTTGCAGGAGTGAAGTACCAATTTACACAAAATATAAACCAACTCCAGATGGAGGAAATGTAGTTAATTATAAAAAAGAAAAGCTATACAACTATTACAAATGTGATTATTGCGGATCCGAAATAAAGATTACTAAGAAGAGGCAAGATATGACAGGAGGAATTGCAATAATACCACATACGGTTACTAGAAGAGGAGAAATAAAATTGGCATTATGCAATAAATGTTTAAATCCAGTAATAAAAGAATTTGAGAAAGAAAGGGAAGAAAATTATGGGAAATGAAATTATAAAAGGAAAAATGCAAGAAATTGCAAGAAAAGTAAAAGAAGAACTACCAGAAAACTGGGGATTTGTAGTATTAGCATTTGAATTTGGAGACAGTGATGGCAGAGAGATGTTATATGTATCAAATGCTAATAGAGAAGATGTAGTAAAAGCAATGGAAGAATTTGCACAGAAAACAAAAAGCAATTATGGTAACGATACAGGAAAATATGGAAGGAGTGAAAATAAATAATGATAATAGTAAGTCAAGACAGAAAGAAAATTATAAATTTTGAGAGAATAAAGAGTATATGGATAAGTAATGATACAGAAGAATATTTTGAGATTAATGCCGATGGAGAGCTATTAGGAAATTATAAAACAGAAGAAAGAGCAGAAAAGATTTTAGAATATATTATAAAAACATATTTATCTTATGCATCAGTGAAGAATCTTACTGGAGACATAAAAAGCATACATACTATACCATCAGCGTATGTGATGCCAAAGGAGTGAAATATATGGGAGAAGAAAATAAACCAAGTATAGCAAGTATAGTTTGTTATTCATTAAACGGAGAAACAGGAGAGATGAAAGAGTTAGGAAAGATAACTTCGATATCTGAAGCTAAAGTAGGAAAAGCAACAGGAGAAAAAAATGAATGTGTAGGATTGTACAATGTTGGAGCAAATCAAACTGGAGAGCTTACTCTTGAAGTTATGCCAAGGGCGATAACAAAGAAAAGATTTATAAAACTCTTAATGGGAATGGGATATCAAAAAAATGAGGCAATTAAAATGCATAATGAATTTATGAAAAAATATAAATTTAGATCAGTAATAGGATTATTCTGTTTTGAAATAGATTATAGAATAGAAACAACAATTGAATTTAAGATAGGAGGATTTGAAGATGTTAATTGTGAGTCAGAATAAAGATGTAATAGTGAATTTACAAAGAGTAAATTTCATAAAAATAGAACCAGATGAAATTGAATTTGACATAGAAATAAACTATGGAGATGATTATTGGGATGTAATAGGAACCTATGATAGTTATGAAAAATGCAAAGAGATTTTAAATGCAATTACACAAGAATTTAAAAGAGTAGTATTAAAAGTAAATAGACAAAATACTATGCAATCAGAATTTTATAACATACCAAAAGTATATTATATGCCAGAAAAATAAAGAGGTGTAACAAATGAATTATGAAATTGAGATAAATGAACAAATAACAGGAAAGGCAAGACCACGAATGAATACATATACAGGACGAGCCTATACTCCAACCAAAACAAAGAACTATGAATATTTAGTGCGTCAAATATTTTTATATAAATATCCAAATTACAAGCCAATTGAAGGAAGAGTAACTATGACAATAATAGCATACTTTGATATACCAAAGAGTACAAGCAAGAAGAAAGAAGCGGAAATGCTATCAGGAGGAATAAGTCCAACAAAGAAACCAGATTGGGATAATATAGGAAAAATAATAAGTGATGCGTTAAATAAGTTTGCTTTTAAAGATGATGCACAAATAACAGATGTAAGAATATTTAAAAAATATGCAAAAACACCAAAGGTTATAGTCAAAATATCAGAATATTAGGAGGTAACTATGAAAGAAATGATATATCAAGCTGAATATAAAAGAGAAGTTCTTGATACAGGATATTGTCTAGGTTTATTATATTTTATTTTCAACTTAGGGTTACATCCAACAGCATATATAAAAGTACCAGAAAATTCAAAATATTATGGTAAAGATATGGAAGAAATCGATTTAAATGTTCATGGAGGAGTAACCTATGCAAATGACTATTTATATGTGTCAGAGAACCAAAAAATAGATGGGTGGTTTATAGGTTGGGACTATGCTCACTATGGAGACTATGCAGGTTACGAAGAATTATTACCACGAAAAATTAGAGTGGGAGGCAAAAAATGGAGTACAAAAGAGATATATCAAGAAGTAAGAGAAGCTTGTTATGAGATACAGAGGAGAAAAAATGATTAAAGAATATGAAATTAAGTACAAAGATGAAATTTGGAGAAATATATTAAATTCAAGATATGAAGTTAGTAATTACGGAAGATTTAGAAAAATTTATAAATATAAGTATAGATATCTAAAGACATTTAAAAAAGGATCTTTGCAAATAATAATTTTGACTATTGATGGAAAAAGAAAAAACTTTAATGTTGCGAAGACAGTAATGGAAACATTTGTAAGAAAATTAAAGAAAAATGAAGTAGTCTATCACAAAAACGGTATCATTTCTGATAATAAATTATCAAACTTAATTATAGTTACACGATCGGAAGCGGGAAAAAGAACTGGTTGGCAGTCACATAGAAAATCAATAGTTATGCTCGACGAAAAAGGAGTTATATCAAAGGTTTTTAAGGGAACAAGAGATGCATCAAAAAAATTATTTATAAGTAGACAGACTGTAAGTGATTACTGTAACAAAAAAGTTAATAATCCTATGTACAAATTATATTGGGCTGAAGAATTGATAGAAAAGGAGTAAATGAAGAAATGGAAAAAATATTAAAAAGAAAAACAACTGAAAACTGTGAAAATTGTGAATGGTGTATTCCAACATTAAACGATAAGTTTTCATATTGTTTATTAAAACTAAAAACGCTTAATTCATCTGAAAGTTGTAATAATTACAAAGATAGGACTGGAAACCATATTAGTATCTAATTTATAAAATAAAAACACAAAGGAAAGGAAGAAAACTATGATAATTGAAGATATGAAACAAACATTAGATTTATTAGAAAATATAAAATATTTCTTCTTCAATATAGAAGATACAGAAAAGAAATTAAATGCTGAATTGTATAAAAAAGAAGGAGAAAGAGATGATCTATTACATGAAATTGAATTAAGTAAATTAAATGCAATAGAAATAATGAGTACATATAAAAGATTAGAAAAAGTGCTGAAAGAAAGAAGAATGATTAAAGACAAAATAGAATTAATAAATACAATTAAACCTTATACAAGCAAATTTATAACAAAAGGCATTTGTGCAGAAACAGATGTAACAATAAAAAACATAGCAACATTAAAAAGTAATCAAGAAAATAGGCAATATACACCAAGAGTAATACAGGACTTAAAATGTGCAAAGAAAAGGAAGGAGACTGAATAATGAGCATAAATTTAAATGATAGATGGATAGAAAAACCATCACCAAAATCAATGAGAAAAGGAAGCGGTTGGTTTGGTCAGATGAATAGAGATTATACATATAATGGAGAATATGCAGCAATTACAAGAGAAATTAATACAGAATGGGGGAAAGTGATACATTGTGCTTTTAGAAATAAGGACGGAACTGAAATAACATGGAAAGAGAAACAATGGCTAAAAGATAGCTTATTTGGAGAAGATAGAGTCGCAATAGAAGTATTCCCACAAAAAGATAGGTTAGTAGATGCAGCCAATATGTATCATATATGGGTATTCGAAAAAGGTTTTGAATTACCATTTGGAATACATGACAAAGATAAGTCTGAAAGGAAGGAGAAAAAATAAAATGTTAATTGAAGAAGCAATCAAAGAATTAGAGACCCTAAGTCCAAGTGAATCAGCAATAAATATAGTATTACAGCATCTGAAATTTTATAAAGAAGGCTTAGAAAGAGAAATTGAAAGCAATAGAAAATATGTATTTGAAATAATTGAAAAAGACCGTATGATAGACAGACTAATTATGAAATTAAAACAAAGCATGAAAAATAATATAGAAACAGTGAAGCATTTTGAAAGACTAATACAAAGCACGGATGAGGACACTCACGATAGAAGAAGTTGGTTAAGAAGCAAAACTATAGCCTTGACAAATTATGAATTTGCAAGAGATATATTAAAATCTTTGGGGGTGCAAAATGATAAAGAATGAAATAAAAAAATATGTAAGAACAGAGTATGGATATATTCTTGAAAATACAATTGGAGGCCATGGCGATATAATAAAAAAATTAGTAGACGGAGACAAACATTATGAATTTGAATATGGAAAAATTGTAAAAAGTAGTGATACATTAGTCGCTATTGCAGAAGTAGGAGATTACATAAATGGAGAAAAAATTATAGAGATACAAGTTCCAGAAGTAGAAATTATTTCACCAGATAATTATACACCAGACGAGCAAATCACAGTATGTATATTTAAATGTGGAAAAGGGGCTTATTATAGGCATATTAAAGAAGAGGAAATAACTAGCATACTTACACATGAACAATATTATCAAAATGCTTATAAAAAATAAAGAAGGGAGAATTAAAGTGAAATATTTAAAAAATAATAAAATATATGATACAGAAACATCTGAAAAGATAATAACATATATAAAACAAATTCCACACGATGGATTATTTATTACTACATATCCAAAATATAGACATACATTGTATAAAACAAAAAAAGGACAATTCTTTGTACACATAGGAGAATATGTTGGTCAACCAGATATAACATATAGAAATAAAGATTATATAGAACTTATATCTGAAGATGAAGTAAAAGGCATATTAAATGCTTTAAATGATATAGAAAAATATGAAGAACTATTTGATGATATAGAGGAGGGATAATATGTTAAAAAGAATTTGTGACAGATGCAAAAAAGAAATAAAAGGGAACTATTGGACTATAAATATTTACGAAAAAGAAGATAGAACAATGAGACTGACTACTGAAGGTGTTGCAAATAATATACAACAGAATATGAGAAAAATGTTTAATAACGAAAAGGAATATTGCAAAGAGTGCATAGAAGAAATAGAAAAAGTAATTCTAAATCAAGAGGAGTAGAAGATGAAAAAATATGGGTATGAAAAAATTTCAATAGAAAACATACAAAATATAGTGAAGTTTGGATATATTACTGAAGTTATATGTGATGCAGATAAACAAGCAATAATAATATCAGATGAAGAATATGCGTTAATGGAAAAAGCAATACAGCAAACTATAAAAGATGTAATAGAACCAGTATCAGATGCATTGGCAAAAACATTTGAAACAATTGTACAAGTAGCAGAAACCGTTACTAAAGCGATAGTAGAATTAGCTGAGAGCCTTACTAAAAATATGAATAAAAAGATTACTAAGAAGAGGTTTATAAAATTATTAAGATGTGCAGGAATGCAACAAAATGAAATAAACCAAATTATTAAAAATAATACAGAAAAATATACTTATCTAAGATATTATAATATAATTTCTAATTTTCAAAAAAATAAAAAACGATAACGACAGCAATATGTAAATAAAATTAAATAAAAATAATTTCTAATTAAGAAAAAAACAAAAACTAACACAATAGAAAAATGAGAAGAGGAAAGGCAGGTGTATAAAGTGCTACAAGTTATAAAAATATATTGGAGGTGCAAATGATGAATGTACAAGAAGTTTTGGAAAACTATAATGTATATAAATTGAGGATTAGTATTACAGAAAAAGAAATTCGAGAATTAAAAAGTGAAATATATGATTTAAAAAGCTCGAAATTAGATGGCATGCCAAAAGCTAAAGGTTATACAATTTCAAAAATAGAAGAGGCCGTTGTAAATGCAGATGAGAAGATAGATAAAAAACAAAGATATATAGATGACTTAAAAAGTGATTTGAAAATTGTAGAAGATTTAGTAAAAACATTAAAGAAATATAATCAAGATATTATTGATATGCGTTATTATCAGAAAATAAGCATAGAGGAAATAGCAGTAAAAAAGGATAGAGGATATGGTGCTATACAAAAAACAATAGATAGATCGATTAAGAAAATGCAAAAGGAATATGATAAGAATAAAAAAATGTCTTAGTTTTGTACATAAAATTTATATATTTTGTCCGTATTATTAAAAAAAATAATATGTTACAATTATAATTGCAAAAAATTGCAAATATGAAATTTCATATATCTTTTTCCAATTTTGTAGAGCTACCTTCCCCTTTAGGTAGCTTTTTATATTGCGGAGATGGTGCAAAGGCAGCACGATGGGGTCATATCCCATAGACGAGGTTCGAATCCTATGTCCGCAACCAAAGAAAAAAGGATATATGCCTATGAATTATAAAATCTGTATGTTAAGAGAATGTAAAAATTGTAAATATGAAATAAATTGTTTTAAGGAGAAAGAAAATGAACATTCAAAAAATAAACATAGAAAAATTAAAACTAGCAGAATACAATCCAAGAAAAGATCTCTTCAACCCGAAGATGAAGAATGGAAAAAGATTCAAAGAAGTATTGAAGAATTTGGATATGTGGATCCTATTATAGTTAATAAAGATATGACTGTAATAGGTGGACATCAAAGGTTAAAAGTATTAAAAACATTAGGATATACTGAAATTGAATGTAATGTTGTTGAACTAGACAAAGTAAAAGAAAAAGCATTAAATGTTGCACTAAATAAGATTAGTGGAGAATGGGATTATGATAAGTTAGAAGATTTACTTCTAGAATTAAAAGAAGCGGATATAGATTTATTATTAACAGGATTTGATAATGAAGAAATTGAAAAATTACTAAAAGAATCAGAAGAAATAATAAATGATAATGAAGAAGTGGATTTGTCAGAATTTAAAGATGATAAATTTCAATGTCAATGCCCAAAATGTGGATTTATGTTTGATATAAAGAAATGAGGAAAATATAATGCCAGAGTATGAATGGAATTTAACGGATTTAAAACATATTCCTAAAAATAATTATAAGGTATTTTCATGTTTTTCCTGTGGTGGAGGATCAACTATGGGATATAAACTAGCAGGATACAATGTTATAGGAAATTGTGAAATTGATAAAAAAATAAATAAAGTGTATATCTGTAACCATCATCCAAAATATAATTTTTGTATGCCAATACAAGAAATGAATAAATTAGAAGATTATCCACAAGAATTATATGATTTAGATATATTAGATGGAAGCCCTCCATGTAGTACCTTTTCACTAGCAGGAGAAAGAGAAAAAAACTGGGGAAAAAGTAAAAAGTTTAGAGAAGGACAGGCATTTCAAGTTTTGGATGATTTGTTTTTTGAATTTATAAAGTTAGCAGGAAGATTAAAACCCAAAATAATTGTAGCAGAAAATGTAAAAGGAATAATAATGGGCAATGCTAGAGGATATGTAAACTTAATAATAAAAGAATTAGAAAAAATAGGATATAGAACACAAATATTTCTATTAAACTCTGCAAGAATGGGAGTTCCTCAAAAGAGAGAAAGAGTATTTTTTATTTCGATAAGAGAAGATTTAGATTTGCCGAAGATACAATTAGAATTTAATGAAAAATTTATAACCTATGGAGAAATAAAAGATACAGAGTACAAATTAATAAATAAGGATACTATGTTATACAAAAGATGGTTAAAGAGAAGTAAAAGGGACAACAATTTATGTGATACTATTGAAAGAACAGAAAATGGTAAGATTAGTAGCTTCAATACACAATTTGTTAAAGATAATAGGATACCAAACACATTAGCATCTGGAAGCTTATTTTTAAGATTCGATGTGCCAGCATCAATAAGTGATAGAGATATTAAACTAATTCAAACATTTCCACAAGATTATAACTTTTGTGGACAAAATGTTCAATACATATGTGGAATGAGTGTTCCACCAGTAATGATGAAAAAAATTGCTGAGAAGATTAAAGAACAGTTATTAGATAAATTAAAAAGGTAATGGAGGTGGGTGAGATGCATTGACATTTAAGAAAATAGAGAACATAAAAAATGATTATTTAAATGGAATGACATACAAAGACATTTATAAAAAACACAACATTACTTTGTCTGATTTAAAGAAGATTATATATAAATATAATTTGACTAGAAATAAAAGTGAACTATATAAGGGAAACCAAAATGCCAAGAAAAACAAAGGAGGAACAGGAGCAACTAGCAATAATAAAAATGCTGTTGTTACTGGAGAATATGAACAAATATATAAAGATGTACTGACAGAAGAGGAGCTTGAATTATATAACAATTATACAATTAATGATAATGACATAGATAGCTTAATGATGAAAGAATATGTCAATGAATATAAGCTACTTACAATAAGAGAAAAGAGAATGCTAAAAAGAATAAGAACTCTAGAAGGAAAAGATAAAGATATGACAATAGGATTTATTCGTAAAAAGAATAATGGAGGAGATACTGAAACAGTAACAGAAGCGGAACCAACATTGAACACAATACAAAGAATAGAAGATGGACTTACAAGAGTTCAAGAATCAAAACGTAAGAGCAGAGAGAATATGCTAAAATTAGGATTTAGTAAGAAGATGTTAGAGCTAAAAGAAAAACAAATTGAAAATGATATTTGGTAAGGAGATAGAAAAATATGTTTGCAAATCCTCATGAATTATATAAATCTAAAGAATGGCAGAAACTACTCGAAGAATTGAAACTAGAAAGAACAAATAAGGAAGGACAGCTAATATGTGAATACTGTGGAAAAGAAATAGTAAAAGCCTATGACTGCATAGGACATCATAAGATACCATTAAACAATGCAAATGTAAATGACTATAATATAAGCCTTAACAAAGACAATATAATGTTGATACATTTTAAATGCCATAATGCAGTACATCATAGATTTGGATATGAATTACCTAAGAAAGTATATATAGTTTATGGTTCTCCATGTTCTGGTAAGTCAACATGGGTAGAAGAAATGGCAACAACTGATGATTTAATCATAGATATAGACAAAATATGGGAGTGCATTAGCTTCTGCGACAAGTATAACAAACCTAAGAAATTACAGCAAAATGTTTTTGAAACAAGGAATAATCTACTTGAACAAATCAAGATGAGACTAGGCAACTGGCAGAATGCTTTTATAGTAGGTACTTATCCATTAAAGATGGAAAGACAAAGACTAGCAGACAAGCTCGGAGCTGAAACGATATTCATTGAATGTAGTAAAGATATTTGTTTAAATCGTGCAAAAAATGATAATTGGAAAGAATATATAGAAGAATGGTTTGAAAGCTTTCAACCATAGTCCCCCCCTATCAAGATATAAAATACATTGGCTGGGGACTGTAAGGGGTACCTCTTTTTCACACGAGGCAAAAATTTCATTTTTTTTGAAAAAATAGAAATATATATAGGAAGAAGGAAGGTTAAGTGACAAGAAGGGAAGAATTAGACAATATTTTTAAGGATATTGATGAAAACAAGAAAAAATTAATTAATCCACTTTTAGATAATATAGCCTTTTTGGAAGAACGAATGGAAGAATTAAAAAAACATCCATTTATACAAGTTCATCCTAAAGATCCAACAAAACAAAGAGCCACAACAGCAGCTAAATTATATAAGGAACACTCACAAAGTTACATGAATGCGATAAGAATGTTATATTCAATGATAAATGGACATGAAGTTGAAGAAGATGCTGTTACAAAATGGCTAGAAGAAAGAAAAAGGCAACAATATGAGTAAATACTTCTTAGAACAATATTATGAAGAAATTAAAAGTGGAAATATAATAGTAGGCTTAGAATTAAAAACAGAATTACAAAAACTAATTAAAGATTTAAAAAATCCTAACTATAAATATGACACAGAAGAGGCACATTTAAGAATTGATTTTATGGAACATTTATGTTTGCAAAGCAAAAGACCTTTTTATAATATGCCAATGCAATTATTACTCTGGGAAAAGGCTTTTATTGAAGTAATATATTCTTTTAAAGTATATGATCCAGAATTAAAAAGATGGGTAAGAAGATTTCAAAATATACTTTTATTGATAGCAAGAAAGAATGGAAAAACAACACTTATGGCAGCAGATGCTCATGCAGATTTGAGAATTGGCGAAGGTGGAATGGATATAGTCTGTGCATCTAACGATGATAAGCAAGCTAGCTTACTTTGGAATGAAATAGACAATATGAGAAAAAGAATAGATCCACACTCAAAAGTTACTCACAAAAATATGTCTGAAATCTGTAATACACAAAAAAATATAACAATATTTAAAATGTCAGGTAAAACTCAAAATAAAGATGGTAGAAACATAGACAAAATGTATATGGATGAAAGCCACGATGCACCAAATGATGAAATTGCTGAAGCAGGTCAGAAATCAATGTCGACAAAAGATGAACCATTATTTATAAATCTAACAACAGAAGGATTTATTAATGATGGATATCTAGACAATGAACTAAAATATGCAAGAGAAGTTTTATTTGACGAAACCGATGATATTCATTATTTACCATGGCTTTATACACAAGACAGTGAAGAAGAAATATGGCAAGATGAACAAAGTTGGTATAAATCAAATCCGGGATTAGGAGTGGTAAAAAAATGGAAATCATTACGAAGTGAAATAGAAAAATCAAAAACTTCAAAATCAAAAAGAATGCACACACTTTGCAAGGACTTTAATATTAAACAAAACAATGCTCAAGCATGGTTGATGTATGAAGATTATAGTTATGAACAAGAACCATTTAGTCTAGAGGACTTTAGAGGTTCTTTTTGTTTGGGTGCAGTTGACCTCTCAGCAACAACAGACTTATCAAATGCAAAAATATTATTAATGAAACCAAACGATAAAACAAAATATGTATTTTCACATTATTGGATACCAGAAAGTAAACTAGAAGATAGTGACGATAAAGCTGCAGGAGCTAATTATGAAGAATGGGCAAGAAAAGGTTTATTAACAATCCATGATGGTAATGAAATAGATATTACTAAAATAGCAGATTGGTTTTATCAATTATATAAAGATTACAATATTAAGTCATATATAGCAGGATATGACCAAAGATTTTCAAAAGCTTTTACAGACAGAATGAATGATTACAATTTAGAAGTAGAAATGATATTGCAAGGTAAGGTTTTAAGTAATGCAATGAAATATGTGGAAGCAGACTTGAAGGATAGACTTATAAATTACAATAGCAATGAAATTGATAAGTGGTGTCTAGGAAATTCCGCAATAGAAATGGATAACTTAGGAAATATTATGTGTGTCAAAGTAAAGAAACAAGCAAATAAAAGAATTGATGGAGCTGTAACATTGATAATTCTATATGAAATATATAGAAGATATCGAAATGAATTCCACAAGTTAGTTAATGGGTAAGGTGTAGATATGAAAGAATATGAAATTAAATATCAAAAAGGTTTTGACATTTATGTTGAAAAAATAAAAGCAACTAGCCAAACAGAAGCAAGATATATTTTTTATATGAATAATAGAAATACAGATATTTTAGAGATTAAGGAGGTAAAAGACCTTGGGACTAATTGATTTTATTAACAAATTTAAGAAGATTAAGCAAAATTTTAAATATGCTCAAATGTTGAATGGATATACCCCTATCTTTTCACAATTTGGTCAAGATATATATGCAAGTGATGTTGTACAACAAGCAATATCTTGCTTAGTAACAGAATTAACAAAGGCAAATCCATATCATATAAAAAAAGACGGAAGTGACTTAGTACCAGTTGAGAATAGTGAAATTCAAAGACTATTAGAAGAACCAAATGAAAGAATGACACAAACGGACTTTTTTGAAAAGGTATATTGGCAATTATTTTTAAATTATAATGCTTTTATTGTTCCAACATATTATAGAGACAATAAAGGAAATAAAAAATATACTGGCTTATATCCTATACAACCAATAGATGTTACTTTTTTGCAAGATCCAGAGGGAAAACTAGGAATTCAATTCAAATTCATAAATGGATATGAAACAATTTTAGCATATTCAGATGTAATACATATAAAGTATAGGTATTCAGTTAATGAATTTATGGGTGGCAATGAAAAAGGACAACCTGATAACAAAGCATTATTAAAAACGCTAGAACTTAACCACACATTATTGCAAGGAGTAGCAAAAGCATTGAAAAGCTCTTTTTCCATAAATGGAGTTATTAAATATAATACTTTAATGGACGATGGCAAAATGGAAGAAAACATAAAGAATATGGAGAAAAGACTTTCTAATAATGAAAGCGGATTTTTACCACTAGATATTAAAGGGGAATATATACCATTACAAAACAAAATTCAATTAGTAGATGCTACTACTTTAAAATTTATTGATGAAAAAATATTGAGAAATTTTGGAGTCTCTCTTCCAATATTAACTGGAGATTATACAAAAGCACAATACGAAGCTTTTTATCAAAAAAGCTTAGAGCCAATTTTAAAAAGAACAGGCGAATCTTTTACAATGTCTATGTTTAGTGTTAGAGAAAAAGGATTTGGAAACAAAATTATGATGTACCCACATGAATTAATTTTTATGGATACAAGCCAAAAGATAGAATTATTTGATTTATTGGTTGATAGTGCAAGCTGTTATAAAAACGAACTTCGTACAGCATTTGGAATGAGACCACTTCCAGAGCTAGCAGGACAAATTGCAATGTCAAGTAATAAAGCAAATGCAGAAAACAATAAAGTTGAAAATGAGAATAACTCGAGTATTGGAGGTAGTGAAAATGAAGAATGAATTAATTAGAAGAAATTACGATTTTCAAATTAGAGCAGAAAAAGATGAAAGAAGAGGAAACATAATTGTAGGAAGGCCAATTGTTTATGGAAGTAAAACAGATATAGGTGGAATGTTTGCAGAGATTATAGAAAAAGGAGCATTAAAGAAAACAAATTTAGAAGATGTAAGATTTTTAGTAAATCATGATCAATCTAAAATACCACTTGCAAGGTCAAGAAGAAATTCCAAGAATTCTACTATGCAATTATCTGTTGATGACGAAGGAATGGAAATTAATGTCGAACTAGATGTAGAAAATAATACAGAGGCAAGAAATTTATATAGTGCAATAGAGAGAGGAGACATAACAGGTATGTCTTTTATGTTTGGAATCGATGACGAAGAATGGGAAAACCTTGATAGTGATTATCCAACAAGACATATAAAATCAATTTCAACAGTTGTTGAAGTTAGTGCAGTAACATTTCCAGCTTACGAGGCTACTTCAATATCTGCTAGAGATAAAAGTGCGGTGGACACTGCACGCCTAGCGGTGGAGACTGCTAGAAGTAAAGAGGTGGACACTTCTTTAGAGTTAGAAAAATTAAAATTAAAATATTTATTAGGAGGAATGTAAAATGAAAGATTATTTAAAAAAATTAATTGCTAGAAAGAAAAATGAATTAAAAGCAAAGGAAGAAAAAATGAAAAATTCTCAAGACATTGAGGAAGTTAGAAGTCTAGGAGAAACATTAATCGCATTGCGAGATGAGATTAATGATGCTGAAGAACAATTAGCTAAATTAGAAGAAGATGATAACAACAAAGATGACAACAAAGATGCTGACAAAGATAATAATACAGATGATAATAATGATGATGCAAATGCAAATGAAGGAAGAAGTGCAAATGGATTTAATCCAAATGCAACTCTAAATGTTTTAGGGCAAGCTAGAATGAATAACAGAGGACAAGAATTTGATATAGATAGCAATGATCCTAGAGCAACTATGGAATATAGAAAAGCATTCATGAATTACATCCAAAGAGGAGAAATCAACAGAGATGTTTTATTATTTGAGTCAAGAACTGATGCAACAGGAACATCTAGTGAATTAGGAGTATTAATTCCAACTACTGTAATTCAAAAAATAATTACAGATGTAGAAAAAGTATATGGACAACTTTATTCAAGGGTATTAAAGACCAACTTACAAGGTGGTGTAAAATATCCAATTGGAAGTTTTAGTGCAACATTCAAGCGTATTACAGAAACTACTGTAAGCGACAGACAAAATGCTGGTGGAGTTACAGGCTCAGTAGAGTTCTCATATAAAATTGGTGAAATTAGAATGGCAAGAACATTATTACAAACAATATTAAGTGTTCCAGTATTTGAAGAAGAATTTGCCAAAGTAATTGTAAAAGCTTATGTTCAAGCAATGGATAAAGAAATTATGAATGGACAAGATGCTAATAATGAATGTGTTGGTATATTAACAGAAGCAAAAAAATCAAGTGGTTCAAGAATACCTGCAGCAAATATAATCACATTTACTGCTGCTGAAATGGCAGACTGGAAAGCATGGCAAGAAAAATTATTTGCTAAAATCCCATTAGCAATGAGAGGTTTAAATCCTGAATTTGCTATGACTGCAAATACTTATGAAGCAAATATAAAAACATTAACAGATGATAACAATAGACCAGTATATAATGAAACATTTAATCCTGTTGATGGTTCTGAAATTTCAAAATTCAAAGGAAAGAATGTTGCATTTGTAGAGGAAGATGTATTGAAAAACTTTAATGATGCAGCAGATGGAGATTACTTTGGAATGTATTGGGTTCCAGAAGAAGCTTATGCAATTAATAGTAATATGGAATTTACTGTTGTTGATTATTTTGATCATGAAAAGAATCAATACATAAAGAAAGCACTAGTAATCAATGATGGAAAAATATTAGATCCAAAATATATTTATTTATTAAAGAAAAGCGTAACAGCTTAGAAAGGAGTTTATTATGGCAACTAAAAAAGAAGAAATTGTAAATAATGAAGAAGTTAAGGAAACTGCTGTTGAAGAAACAGCAGTTTCTACAGAAGAAAAAGTAGAAGAAACAAAAACAGAGAAAGTAAAAGAAGAGGCAAAAACAGAGGAAGTAAAAGAAGAAACAAAGACAGAAGAAGTAAAGGAAGAAGCAACAGCAGAGGAAGAAGAAAAAACAGAAGAAGAGGAAACAGAGAAAAATAAAAAAGAAAATACTACAAAATCAAAAAGCAATAGCTCAAAAGTGAAATTAAAAGTTTTAATAGCATTTACTGATAAATATACTAATGACAAATATAAAGTAAATGATGTAATAACTGTTGATAAAACAAGAGCAGAAGAGTTATTGAAAGACAAAAGAAAATTAGTTGAAAAGCAAAACTAAAGGAGTAATTAATATGTTAGAAAAAGTAAAAAAAGGCCTTGGTATTACAGGCTCATATCAAGACGGTACAATACAAGAATATATTGATGAAGTAAAAAGATTTCTTATTGATGGAGGAGTGCTAAAAGAAGTTGTCGAACATCCTTCGTCAGTAGGAATTATAACTAGAGGAGTATCAGACCTATGGAATTATGGAAGTGGAGGGACATCGTTCTCTCCATATTTTATTCAAAGAGCTATTCAATTAAGTGGAAAAACTGTGGAAGAATTGGATCCAATTAATGAAGAAGTGAATGAGGAGGAGAAAGATGAGTGATTTTAGATTAGAAATAAAAAATCCTATTCCACTTGTGCTTTTAATACCAAAATCTACTTCAAAAATTAGTGGTGTAAACAAAAAGGAATATCCAACAGTCAAAGAAGCTTTATCAGTAAAAGATAAAAATGATAATCCAGTTAATCTATTCTTCGGAAGTTTTCAAACTTATGGAGGTACAGAGAAAACAGTAAATGGAATCTACTCCATAGAAGATACAGCAAACATATCAACATGGTATAGGCCAGATATAACGAGCAACTGCAGAATAGCAAGAGCTAATGATGAGGCTGTTTTTGACATTATTAATGAACCTGAAAATATTAATATGCGAAATCAATTTTTAAAATTCAAAGTAAAACGAGTGAAAGGAGGAGCTTAAATGAGTAAAGTTGAAAGCTTAAAAGAATTGTATAAAAGAGCAACAGGAGAAGAAATTGACGGAGAAACAATATGCGAAGTGTTAGACAATATGTTTGCCGTAACACCAAAGAAAATAATATTAGCATCTTCTACTGCTGAAAGTACAAAGAAGTTTGAAATTACTGTAACAGATGATGGTACAGTTACAGCTACAGAAGTGGTTGAAGAATGAGTAACAAAGTTTATTTAGAATTTGATGGGTTCGATAAGGTAATATCAAGATTAAATAAATTAGGTGGAGATATAAAAGGAACTACTGAAAAAGCATTAAAGAAAACACATTCTATTATTACTCAAAAAGCCGAAGAAGCTATAGCTCCACATAATAAAACTCGTCAAACAGAAAAAAGCTTGAGAAAAAATGCAAAAATTGAATGGGCAGGAACAATAGCAAGTGTAAAAACAGGTTTTAGTATTTCGGAAGGTGGACTTGCTTCTATATTTTTAATGTATGGAACTCCAAGACAAAGCAAGGATCAAAAAATGTATAACGCATTTTGGAGCAAAAGAACTAGAGATGAAGTACAGAAAGCCCAAGAAGAAATATTTTATAACGAAATAAGGAGGTTAAACGGTTGATGGAAGATTTATTAATAGAATTAATCGAATCGTTGGGCTATCCAATATTTCGACAAGGCTCACTTGGAGCAGATGAACCATATCCAGATAGCTTTTTTACTTTTTGGAATAATTTATCTGAAGGAAATGAGTTTTATGACAATAAAGAACATTCAACAATATGGTATTTTGATTTGAACTTTTATTCAAGTGATCCAAAATTAGTTAATACCAAATTAATGGAAGCTAAAAAAATATTAAAAGAAAATAATTTTATTGTTACAGGCAAAGGACACGATGTTGTAAGCGATGAACCAACGCATACGGGTCGTGGAATAGATGTAAAGATAATAGAAAGATAGGAGGAAAAAACATGGATGAAATTACTGAGTACAGAGGTGTCGAAGATTTAGTTGCAGCAGAGGTTTTGACAGATAATAATAACGAAGAAGAAGGATATACAACAGGAGAGGTATTTGATATTGCTGGAGTTGCAGAAATAAGTAAAAGTACAAGTAGTTCAAATGAATCTCATTATTATAATAATATGCCAGCAGTAGTTGTAAGTTCTACAGGAGCTGATGAAGTAACATTATCAGTATCTGCAATTCCACTTGATATACTAGCAAAGATTACAGGGCAAAAATATGATGAACTTACAGGAGCTTTAATAGAAGGAGAAAGAGAAACAAAATACTTTGCAATAGGATATAAGACAAAGAAAACTAATGGAGATTATGTATATGTTTGGAGATTAAAAGGAACATTTAATATTCCAGAATCTACTCATGCAACAGAAAATGATGGTACAGATGCAAATGGACAAGAATTAACATATACAGGAATTAATACAACACACAAATTTACAAAAGTTACTGATAAAAATGGTAACAAGAAAGGTGCAAAAGCTATAAATGTTGATGTTGCAAAAGGATTAGCAGATGTAAGTACATTCTTTGATGAAGTAGTTACACCAGACACACTAACAGCAAAAGCATAAAAACATAATAGGAGGAGAAAAATGGATTTAAAATTAAATATCTATGAAAAGAAAAAAATCGTAAAAACCTATACAGCAGAAACATACGATTTAATGTTTGGAACCGTTGAAGATTTAATTGATCTTATAGATTTAGACCAATTAAAAAACGGAACAGATGCTGAAATAATTAAGTTAGTAGGTAAAGTAATAATTAATGGAATGAGAATTATTAAACCATTACTAAAAGATATCTTTGAAGGACTAACAGATGAGGAATTGAAGAAAACAAAAGTATCTGAAATTAGTACAGCTTTAGTAGAAATTGTTAAATTTTCAATTTCACAAATTACTAAAGGAACAAATGGAAAAAACTAAATGAGGGTGATGTGAATGTCACCCTTTATCAAATTTTATTTGAAGTTGAAATGTCGATTTGTGATCGATTCCCAAGTTTATCTCCATTTGATGTTAGACAGAAAAGATTTCACGAAGTTTTCTTATTGATTAGAAGATTAAATGTGTATAACGAGCAAGAAAAGAAACCTAAAAAGATTAGGAGGCGAGCGAGTGATACATGGTTTTAATTTAAAAGGGAGGTAGACAAATGCCAAAAGGAGAAGATATAACAACAAAATTTAAAGTCGATATATCTGAATTAAAAAAAGGTATAACTGAAGCAAACAAAAATATAAAACTCGCAAATGCAGAATTTAAAGCAGCTAGTGCAGGTATGGATGACTGGACAAAATCAAGTGATGGATTAAATGCAAAATTAAAACAATTAAACTCAGTATTAATTGAAGAAAATAAGAAACTTGATAATTATAAATCTCAATTGCAAGCAGTTGAAAAAGCAGAGCAAGAAAATGGGAAAAAAGCAGATGAATTAAAAGCAAAACTTCAACAATTATCTAGTCAAGGAATTTCAAAGACATCCGATGAATATAAAAAATATGAAAAAGCCTTAACAGATGTAGAAAAAGAGCAAACTGCAAATGCAAATATGGCAGATAAATTAAAAGTAACTATTTTAAATCAACAAGCTGCAGTAAATAAGACAGAAAAAGAAATAAGACAATATAGTAGTGCTCTTGACGAAGTAGAAAGTAATTCAAATGATACGAACAAATCAAGTAGCAAAGCAGCTAAGGGATTAAAAGAAGTAGGAGATGCTGCACAAAAAGCAGAAAAAAATAGTGATAGTTTAGCAAGCAAATTAGGTGGAGGACTTAAAAAAGGTTTAATGGGTATAGCAACCGCGGCAGCAGGAGCTGTTGCGGGTTTTTTGGCTACTGGAGCAGCAACACAAGATACTATGGAGGATATGGGAAAACTCGAAGCTGCTTTTACAAGTGCAGGACACTCTACAGAAGCTGCACAAAAATCTTTTCAAGGAATGGTTGGAATATTAGGAGAAACAGACCAATCTGTTGAAGCAGTAAACCACTTGGCTAAGTTAACAAAGAGCGAAGAAGAACTTTCAAAGTGGACTGACATAGCAACAGGTGTGTATGCAACATTTGGCGATAGCTTACCTCTGGAAGGATTAACAGAAGCGGCTAACGAAACTGCAAAAGTGGGACAAGTTACAGGTCCTCTAGCTGATGCTTTAAATTGGGCAGGTATATCTGAAGATAAATTCAATCAGCAATTAGCTCAATGTAATAGTGAACAAGAAAGAGCAACATTAATTACAGAAACATTGAGCAAAACATATCAAAGTGCTACAGATGCCTACAAAGATGTTAATGGAGATTTAATAGCATCGAGAGAAGCAACAGCTAATATGAGTACAGCAATGTCAGAAATGGGTAGAGTGGCAATGCCAATAATAACTGCATTTAAGCAAGGAATTGCTGATTTGGTAAATACAATGTTACCTGGCCTTGAACAAATTGGAGATGGCGTTAGAGGTCTAATGGAAGGAACTACTGGAGCAGCAGAATTATTGACAAGTGGAATATCTGTAACTTTAGATATGCTACTATCAAAACTAACTGAGGCATTACCAACAATCTTAAACATAGGCGTACAAATAATAACATCTTTGATACAAGGAATTATAAATGCATTGCCACAAGTAATTCAAACCATAATGAATTTAATACCGCAGATAACACAATCATTGTTAAGTATGTTACCAAAGTTAGTATCAGTAGGAGCTCAAATAATACAAAGTTTGCTAACAGGTCTAGGCCAAATGATACCAGAAATTTTAGTACAAATAGTTAATATAATACCACAAATAGTTCAATCTCTCGTTGATGGAATACCACAATTAATTCAAGGAGCGATTGATTTTTTTATGGCAATTATAGATGCAATACCAACAGTTATTAAGGCTATTTTAAATGCTCTACCACAGATTATAAATAGTATTGTTAATGGCTTAATTACTGGAATACCTCTTATAATTGATGGAGCAATACAATTATTAATGGGTATTATAGATGCAATTCCAGAGATTATAGCTGCTCTTATTGATGCATTACCAACAATAATACAAGCAATAGTAAATGGACTAATTAATGGATTAGATGCTATTATAAATGGTGCTGTACAATTACTTATGGGAATAGTACAAGCAATTCCACAAATTATACAAGCATTAATTCCAGAAATTCCAAAAATAATTACCACAATAGTAACAACCCTACTTCAAAATCTACCAACATTAATTGCAGGAGCAGTACAATTATTTATGGGACTTGTTACTGCAATACCTCAAATTTGTATTGAATTAATAAAAGCAATACCACAAATTATTACAGCAATATTCCAAGGACTTGCACAATTACCTGCCCAATTAGGAGAATTCTTTAGTGGAGCATGGGAAGGAATAAAAAATGTATTTTCAAATGTTGGTAGTTGGTTTGGAGAGAAGTTCTCTAATGCAAAAGAAAATATACAAAATGCGTGGGCAAATACTAAAGAATGGGCATCTAATACTTGGAATAATATTACAAGTGCTTTTTCAAATGCAGGGAATTGGTTTAAAGAAAAATTTACACAAGCAAATGAAAATTCTAAAAAAGCATGGTCAACAGCCAAAGAATGGGCATCTAATGCATGGAGTAGTATCAGTGGTGCATTTTCAAATGTAGGAAACTGGTTTAAAGACAAATTCCAAGAGGCTTGGAATAATATTACAAGTATATTCGGAAAAGTAGGAGACTTCTTTGGAGGACTTTGGAATACAATTAGTAATAAATTTTCAAGTTTAGGAACAACAATAGGAGATGCCATTGGAGGAGCAGTAAAGTCAGGAATTAATGGTATTATATCAATGATTGAAAATGTAATTAATAAAGGTATTGATATGATAAATGGTGCAATAAATTTAATTAATAATATACCCGGAGTAAATATAGGTAACTTTAATAGAGTTAATCTTCCAAGACTTGCAAAGGGTGGAGTATTAAGAAAAGGAGAAGTTGGATTATTAGAAGGTTCTGGTGCTGAGGCTGTAGTACCACTTGAAAGAAATAAACATTGGATAAAAGCTGTGGCCAATGAAATGAAAGACCAAATAGTAAAAACCAATGCATCAAATATAAATAATGTATCTAATACAACATCGAATGTAAATAATTTTACTCAAGTAATAAATGCTCCAAAACAACCTTCAAGATTAGAATTATATAGACAAACAAAAAACTTATTAAACCTAGTAACAGTAAAATAGGAGGGAAAATATGTTTAGTTTAAAAGTTGAAAATGCTAAAGGTGCGATTTTAGAACTTACAAATGATGAAACAAATTTTCAAGTAACTAATGTTGAAGGTTTGAATCCTCCAAATGCAACGATAAATACATCAGATTTTGCAAATGGAGATGGCTCAGCTTTTAATAGTTCTAAAATACCTAATAGAGAAATAGTTATCACCGTTTATATTAATGGAGATGTTCAAACCAATAGATTAACATTATATCAATATTTTAGAAATAAGAATTGGTGTAAAATTTATTATACCGATGACCAAAGGGATGTATATATTGAAGGATATGTACAAGCCTTTGAAGCTCCTATTTTTACACAAAAACAAGTTGCACAAATTTCTATATTATGCCCAGATCCATATTTTAAAGATATAGAAACAATAGTACAAAGTATCTCAAAGGCTCTAAAAAAATTTACTTTTCCATTTTCAATAAATATAGGAGAACCAATCGCTTTTTCAGAAATAGAATTAGAAAAAATAACAAATGTTATTAATGAAAGTGAGAGCGAAACAGGTCTTATTGTTAATGTAACATTTATGGGCAGAGTAGATAAATTAGAAATTCGTAACATAGATAATGGCCAGAATTTTATAATAGATTATAATTTTATGGCAAACGATAAATTGATTATAAATTGCAATAGAGGAAGTAAATCAGTTATATTAACTAGAGATGCTTTAGCATATAATTTAATACCTTATGTAAGAAGTGGATCCACTTTCTTTCAATTAGGTATAGGAGACAATAATTTTAGTTTCTTAGCTGATGATGGAACTTCTGATATGTCAGTAGATATTCAATTTAATTACTATAAGGTTTATTTAGGAGTTTAGTTATGGAGGAACTATATTTATTAGATGAAAACTTAAAAAAAATATATATAATTGACACATATTCAAGTGCTATATGGTCACCAAGATATAATACATTAGGAGATTGTGAATTAGTTATTCAAGCATCAAAAGAAAATTTAAACAAAGTAAAAGAATGTAGGTATATTTCTCGTGAAGATGACGAAATGTCCTGTGAAATTAAGAAGATAGAGATACAGACTGATGAAGAAAATGGAGACCAAATAATTATTACAGGTACAGATATAAAAGATATTCTAAATAAAAGAATAGTTATGAATCAAACTAATTTTAATGGGTTAGCTGAGGACTACATAAGAAAGCTAATTACCGATGCATTTATTAATCCAAAGGATCCTAATCGTAAAATTAGTAATTTTATACTTGATGACAAAAAAGGATTTACTGAAACTATTCGAGAACAAGTAACATATGATTATATAGGAGATAAGGTACAAGAAATTTGTCAACAATTTGGATGGGGATACAAAGTTACTATAAAAAATGGTAACTTTGTTTTTTCATTGTATAAAGGAGAAGATAGAAGTCAGTATATTACTTTTTCACAAAACTATGACAATATATCAACCACGGATTATGTAGAAGATAATAGCAATATTAAAAATGTTGCATTAATAGCAGGAGAAGGCGAAGGAGTAGATAGGAAAACGACTACTATTGGAAGTGAAAGAGGAATTGACAGAAACGAATTGTATGTTGATGCTCGAGATGTTTCAAGTACAATAGATTATGATGAACTTGTAAGTAGTTATCCAAATGGAATAGAAAAAACAATTAACAATGTAATTTATTATCAAGTAAATGGAAATAACATAGCAATTATCACAAAGAACGAAGAAGGAGAAGTAGAAGAGGTAAAACTATGTAATAATGTATATACTGAAAATTTAAAAGGTGTGGGATATGAAAAAATGTCAGAATGTGTACAGGTTACATCCTTCTCTGGAAAAATTATCACAGGTGTTAATTATATATACAAAAAAGATTATAACTTAGGCGATATTGTAAGAATATTGAATGAATATGGAATGTCAGTTAATGCGAGAATAACAGAAATAATAGAAAGCAGAAATGAAAAAGGATATTCAATGGAGCCTACATTTGAAAATGTTTAAAAGGAGGAAAATATGTCAAGCGATGTAAAATATAATGTAAATGCAGGATTTTTTGATGCAATAAATGAGGATAGAACTTATTCTGCAGATGATATGAATAGACCTTACAGAAGATTAGTAAGCAATGGTGTTTTTGCAACACCAAAGGGCGAAGCATCCGATGATTTACAAGTATTTTCTGCAAATAATGGAATGAATGTAATAGTTTCCGCAGGTAATGCAATAATTGGAGACAAATGGTTTGAAAATCCAAGCGACTTGATAATAACTATATCACAAAACTCGGAAGTTTTATCAAGAATAGACAGTATAGTGGCTCAAGTAGATAAAACACAAGCAGGAAGAGTAGGAAATATAGTATATAGACAGGGGTCTGCTTCAAGTAATCCTGTACATCCAGAAATTAATACTGAGGAAAATATTTTTGAGTTAAGATTAGCTGATATAATTATTAGTCCTTCTTGTGTAAAAGTCACACAAAATCTAATAACAGACTGCAGAGGAAGTAATGAATGTCCTTGGGTTACAAGTTTAATATACCAAGTAGATACTTCAACATTATATGCCCAATGGCAGGCTGCATATCAAAAATATTATGAAGATCAAGAAGCGGAACACGATGAATATTTTACAGAATTTAAGCAAGCAATGGCAAATTTCTTTTCTCAAGAAGAAAATGCATTTGATACTTGGTTTCAACAAATGAAAGACCAATTATCTGAAGATGCAGCAGGAAACTTGCAATTACAAATAGATAATTTAACACAAATGTTGATGGAATCAATTTCTGCAATAGTAACAGAGGATGGAGATTATCTAGTAACAGAAGATAATGAATATCTAGCTTGCGGAATGTAAAAGGAGGGTAAAAATGATTAAAAAAATATCAGAATTAGAAGAATTACTAACAATAAATAATAATGATGTAATTCCAATTGTAGATACTACAAATGGAAAAACTAAAAAAGTGCTATTATCCAAATTATTAAGTGGGTTAATACCACAAAATGCAGGTGCTCATAATTCTATTTATAGAGGGCAAGATATAACAGACTTATTCTATGATGGAACATTAAGCGAACAAATAGCTGCAGGAACATTTGATGATATATTTGTAGGAGATTATATCATAGGGAAAAATAGTAATAGAAAATATATAGTAGCAGACTTAGATTATAGACTTCACTGTGGAGATACAGAGTGTACAACTCATCATGTTTTAATGATACCAGAAAAAACAATGGGTAGTGCTCAAATGAATGAAACCAATGTTACAACCGGTGCTTATGTAGGAAGCAAAATGTACACAGAAAATTTGGCTCCATTTAAAACTATTATACAAAATGATTTTGAAATTGCTCATATCCTATCACATAGAAATTATTTAGCTAATGCTACAACTAGCGGATATGAAAGTGCAGGCTCATGGGTTGATAGCACAATAGAACTAATGAATGAAATAATGGTGTATGGAACTAATGTATTTCATAATGTAATAAATGGAACTAGCTTGCCAACCGGCAATATTACAATAGATAAGTCTCAGTTATCATTATTTCAACATAGAAAAGATTTAATAACAGCTTTTAATGATTCAGGAACAAGACATTATTATTGGTTAAGGGATGTCGCTTCTTCTTCGTACTTCGCTTTTGTTAACGGCTATGGCCTTGCCTACAGCGGCTCTGCTTCGGGCTCGGGTGGCGTTCGTCCCGCTTTCCTAATCTACTAATCAGACATCGTCAGGGCTTTATGCCCTGACATATAATATAGTGGTTCTTCAAAATAGTTAAATTAATAAATTTAAAATGATATAATTTTGTCGAAAATTGCAGAAAAGGAGAAATAGTATTATTTTAAATGTCAGATATAAAAAAGAGTGAAAGGAAAGAATCAAAATTACAGACTATACATAATGCATATAAAATTAGAATGGCGGTAACTAAGCTAGCTGAAAATGATTTCTATATAAATAGTTCAAAGGTAGAAAATATTATTGCAGAGAAAATTAAAAGATTTCCAGAAGAAGAACAGCAAAAAATAAAAAAAAGAACTTATCAATATTTTGAACAACAATTAAACCGTTCTACAAATAGTGTAATAGAACTAGCGACAGGAATAAGTAGACACTTAAGAATTGCAAATACAATATTTCCAACATACATTTCTGAATTTGAAGAAAGAAGAATAGAAATGGATAGAGCAATGTCGTGCTGCAACGCACTTCAAGATGAACTACAGTATGTAGGAGAATGTTTATATGCAGATCTTAATAAGTATACAAATTTAGTTTTATTAATTCAACAAGAATTTAATATGATAAAAGCACTCAGACAGTCTGACAATAGGTTTCTAAAAAACATAAAAAAATAATTTAGTGGGTAATCTTTATATGTCGCTTCTTCTTCGAACTTCGCTAATGTTAACAGCAATGGCAATGCCAACAACAACTCTGCTTCGAACTCGAATGGCGTTCGTCCCGATTTCACAACCATGCAATATATATGAACTAAGCTTTCATAGCAGGGCAATGGGAAAAGGAAAGGAAAGATTATCCCTTCAACAAGTAAATGTTGATAAATACTAATCATTATGTATTTGGTTACGACCAGTAATACTATTAAAGTGATTTATGAATGTTTTTTATGATGCAAATGCAATATATGAGGCAGGAAAAAAAGCAATTAAAGGAGCTCCTTTCAAATATCAATCACACTTATTTGAAATGAACCAATTATTAGAAACTGCTGAATTACAGAAAAAGTTAATTGAAGGAAAGTATAGGCCTTCTAAAGGAAGAAAATTTATAATTAAAGAAAGAGGAAAAATAAGACATATAACAACAGACAATATGGTGGATAAAACTATAAATCATCTACTTTGTGATAATGTTTTAAGTAAAGCTATTTCTCCATATTTAATTTATGATAATGGAGCTAGTCAAAAGGGCAAAGGAGTATCCTTCCACAGAAAAAGATTAGAAACACACTTACATAGATATTATAGAAAGCATAAAAATAATGAAGGATATATATTATTGATTGATTTTAGCAGTTATTATGCTAGTATTCCTCACAAATTATGTTTACAAAATACATATAATTTATTAAAGAAAGCAGATAAAGACGAAGCAAAAATAACATTATGGATATTAAGTAATTTATTTGAAATATTTAATATAGATAATAAAAATAACAGAGGTGTTGATATAGGAAGTCAACCTTCACAAAATATAGGAATTTCTTATCCTGTAAAAATTGATAATTATATTAAAATCGTAAAAGGTGTTAAACATTATGGAAGATATACGGATGATCTTTATATAATTCATGAAGATAAAGACTTCTTAAAAAAGTTATTGAGAGAAATAAAAGAAATAGCTGATAAATTAGGCTTAATAATTAATCCTAAAAAAACACACTTGTGCAAATTATCTCAACCTTTTAGAATATTACAAATACAATATCAGTTAACTGAAACAGGTAGGTTGATAAAGAAGATACATCCTAAAGCAATAACACGAGAACGCAGAAAATTGAAAGCATATAAAAGATTATTAGAAAAGAAAAGATTAACTTATGATGAGATAGAAAATACATTTAAAAGTTGGATGGCAGGAAACTATAAAAATATGTCAAGATTACAAATAAGTAATATGTCACAATTATATTATGATTTATTTAAAAGGAGGGTAACATGGAAAAATCATGGAAAATTACATTGGCTGATGGAACAAAACTTGAAAACTTAGGTTTAAATGGAAATAATTTTGTATCAGAAACTGAAATCACAGAGGAGGACTTCAAAGGAAAATTAATAAAAGTCAAAATAGAAGGAACTACTGAAGATGGACAAGAGATTACTGAAGAACATAATCATATGGAATTAGTACAAATTGCACACTATAAAGATGGATACTATTTCGTTTTAAGAGATATATCTGAAGCAGAACTAGAAAAATTGAAAATGCAATCTGATATTGAATATCTAGCAATGATGTCAGATATTGACTTGGAGGAGGAGTAGATTATGAGTAAAAATTTTGAAAAAGTAAAAAATTATTATGAAAATGGAATGTGGAACCAAACAAGAGTATATAATGCCGTTGGAAAATGGATTACAGAAGAGGAATATAAAGAAATTACAGGAGAAGACTACAAATAAATCTTTTGCGACAAAATTTTCTAAAAAAGCCTTAAAAATAAGTAATAAAAGTATATTAATAAAAAAAATAAACGCCTAAAAATTGATTTTAGAGCGTTGTTTTTTGCGGTTTTTATAGAAAAATTGTAAGAGAGGAGGAAAAAGGTTTTTGGAAAGTATAACAACTACAATAATAAGTATAACTGCATTAATAGCAGCACTTGGGACACTTATTGCTACAGCTTTAAAAGCTAAAAAGGAAATCGAAAATACCTTACCTAGAAAAATACAAAAGCAATGCTCAATAGATATGGAAATTACAAATAAAATGGAAGCTTTGAAAGAATTTGTTAAGGCTGATCGTGTACAAATCTATGATTTTCATAATGGTGGTCATTATGCAAATGGAAGAAGTGCTTTAAAAACTTCATGTACTTTTGAAGTGGTAAGAACAGGAATAAAAAGCCATCAAAAAGAACTTCAAGCTGTTCCATTAAGTTGTATTCCTAGTTTTATTAGAACATTATTAAATGAAAAGCAAATGAAAATTAGTAATTTAGAAGATATAAAGGAATGTATGCCAGCAACTTATGGATTAAAAAAAGGACAAGAAATAGGTTCTTTTTTTGATATTATTTTAAATAATAAAAATGGAGATCCAATAGGATTTTTAGCATTACAATTTTCAAAAACAAATTGTGTAAATTTCTCAAATGATGAAATGAACGAAATCTTAAAATTAAAATTTTTTATTGAAGAAAACCTAGAAAAAATGGTCAGTAAAAAGTAGAAAGGAGGGAAATGTTATGGAACTAACAGCAGATATAATAATTGCTGTAGCAACGGCAATAGTAACAGCTATATTTGGTACATTGGCCAAGAAGTTTAATTGGGCTACTCAAGATTATATACCATATCAAAATATAGTAATTGGTATTATCGCAGGTATATTAGTATTTGCTACAGGTTTAAACACAAATATTCTATATTCATTAATTTTATGTATTTTTTCTGCAACAGCTGCAGGAGGAATATATGATGCAACAAAAACAAAATAGAAATAACAATTATTTCAAAAGATCCAGAAAAAATAATTTCTGGATTTTATTTATTTTAAAAAAGGAGGTATTCGTTATGGAAGAAAACGAAAAAATTACTTTAACACCAGAAATGGAAGAAGAATTATCAAATGGTAAAGAGGAGGGCGAAGAATAATGGGATTTTCAAGTTTAATTAAAAGTAAAGTTTTAGCATCTTCAAGTAACTATACACAAGGAAGAAAAGGTTACAAAGTATGTAAAATAACACCACATCACATGGCAGGTGTTTTAAGTGGAGAACAATGTGCAAAACTTTTCCAAAATCCAAATAGACAGGCAAGTGCAAATTATTGTATTGGTAACGATGGTGGAATAGTAGGATGTGTAGATGAAAATAATAGAGCATGGACATCTAGTTCATCTTCAAATGACTGCCAAGCAATTACAATAGAAGTATCTAATAGTTCTACAGGAGGGGACTGGCCAATATCTGATGCTGCATGGAATTCTTTAGTTAATCTATGTGTAGATATATGTAAAAGATATGGTTTTACATTAAAATATGATGGTACTAAAAATGGAAGTTTAACAAGGCACAATATGTTTGCAGCTACAAGCTGTCCGGGTAAATATTTGCAAAATAGATTTCAAGAATTAGCTGATACAGTAAATGCTAAATTAAGTGGAAGTACAACAGAATCTTCAAGTACATTATCAAATAAAAAATCAAATGAAACCATTGCCGAAGAAGTTATTCAAGGAAAATGGGGTAATGGAGATGATAGAAAAAATAGATTAACTGCAGCAGGATATGATTATAATGCTATTCAAAAAATAGTAAATCAAAAACTGGGTGCAACATCTTCAAGTACATCATCAAATAAAAAATCAAATGAAACTATTGTCAATGAAGTTATCCAAGGAAAATGGGGCAATGGAACAGACAGAAAGAATAGATTAACTGCAGCGGGATATGATTATAATGCTATTCAAAAAATAGTAAATCAAAAATTAAAATAAACAATGAAAGAAGAGGAGAAAAAATCTCCTCTATTGTATATTTTTCAATTTTTGTTGTATATTATATAATATATCAAATGCTTCTTTACAAGTAGTATTCTCTAAATCTATATTTTGTATATTTTTTATAATACTACTGTAGGAGCCTTGATTTAAAGGTGCTTGATTAGTAACTAATTCGTATTTTAAGTCGAGACTTTCGAATAAATGTGTATATTTTTCTAATTTGGCGATAGGAAAACCACATTTTACTATTTCTGGACCTAAATTGGTAAGCTTCAATCCAATTTTGTTAGAAACTAATTGGGCATCTTCATTTAATAAATTATAAAAAATTCCTACTTGAAAAATATAAATTTTATTAGAATCTTTTTTCTTTAGTTCTTGATATTGCTTTAAAAGTTTACTCATTTTTTTTCTTACCTTTCTTTCTAACAATAATATCTCCAATTTCACAATTAAAAATATCACACATTTTCTCTAGTGTATCAAAACGAATACCTGTTGTCTGGTTTTCCATCATACGAGTAAGTGACTGATAACCTCCTTCCATTTGTTTGACAAACCAATACTTCGTTTTTTTCTGCTTTTTTAGTAATTCTTTTACATTTACTTGAATCATCTTATCACCTCCCTCTAATATACCTATTTTAAAGGAAAGTAACAATTATTTTAACTATTTGCAAATTGACTTAAATTGCAGATAACTATATTCTAATATAGTTATTTGTGTTATAATATATCTGTAGAAAGAAAAGAGGTAGTGTTCTATGAAAAATGCAGATGTATTAAACATATTAAATGAAATAAGCAATTTTTTAGATAGAGAAGAATATTATAAAGCTACAGAATATATAGAAAAGAAGAAAAACGAGATAAAACTCGAGAAAGATCCTTCAAGTGAATATATGGATAAATTAATAAAAGATTTAAAATAAAAGTCGAAATGTGTCGAAATTTGAAATAACGGATGTAGCAACGAAAAGAGGATTTAATATCTAACTTCTAATATAGTTATTTTTATTTACATAATATGGTAAAATATAAATAGTCAAAATAATTATATAGGAGGAACCATAAAGATGAAGAGTAAAAGAAATATAATGTTGAAAGAATTAAGAAAACATTTAACTTTTAGAGACAGAATACTGCTATATTTTTTTAAAGACTATACATACAAAATTTATATAAAGGGAATCAAGCAAGGCTTTAATTGGCATTATTGATTAAAAAATTACATTAAAATTACATTAAAAAACAATAAACGGAGCGGGAAATATTTAGTAATTAGGTAAAAATTGGCTGTCATTACCGACTACCCGCTCCAAATTATAACAACTTACGAACTATAAGGTTTGTAGGTTGTTTT
>USIO01000001.1 GCA_900554815.1 uncultured Clostridium sp. | reverse complement strand
CCATATTAGGGTTTAGTAGAAAAAGTATATCACAATATTTACATAAAATCAAGAACTACAATTTTGTCTTTGATAATAAAGAATAATATATTATAAAAATTTCGGAATCTTAATTTAAAAAAACATAAATCTTTTATTTATAGCATATAATAAAATAATAATGCTCGTACGATGGGGGAGTTATGTTTAATGTTGCTGTTATTAACATAAAAGATGCTTGGAAATATGCTATAAAAGTAATTATCATTGTTGGTGCTATTGTGTGCGTGATGCATTGGCTAAAAGAAGATCATCAACAATTAAAACAAGCTAAATTAATTCAATATACATTTTTAGAGTGTTTGGATATAACATTGCCTACAATAAAGCCAATAGAAATTAGTAGTAAAAATAGCAAATCTGTTTTAGAACGTTTATTAGATATTGAATTAAAAGTTGCAAATAATATTACTTTACCAGATGGAACTGTTGTAAAAGAAACAGAAATTTCACAAGAAGATAAAGACGAAGTAATTATACCAGAAAAAGTAACTACACAAGTTTTAGAAAGCAGTGTAAAGGAACGCTACACAAATTCTTTTGGGAGTGTACAAATTAAAAATGAAACAGATTTTGAATTAACAGAAGAAATGTTAACACCAAATCCTGTTATTTCAAATACAAAAAAAGTACTTATTTATCATACACACACTTGTGAAAGTTATACGCAAAGTGAAAATTATCCTTATGAAATGACAGGGAATTTTAGAACAACAAATTTAGACTATTCGGTAGCAAGAGTAGGAACCGAATTAAAAAAATATTTAGAAATGAAAGATTATCAAGTAATTCATGATGTAACTTATCATGATTCGCCAGCCTATTCTGGTTCTTATGATAGAGCTTTAATAACAGCTTCAAATTTACTACAACAAAATCCAGATACACAATTTGTTTTTGACATTCATAGAGATGCAGTGCGGAGATAGTTCTTATGCACCAACTGTAAAAATTGGAGAAGAATATGCAGCACAATTGATGTTTGTTATTGGAACAAATGGAGGAGGATTAGAACATGCCAATTGGTTACAAAATTTAAAAACAGCAATTAAAATACAAACCATAGCAAACGAAAAGTATCCAGGCTTGTTTAAACCAATTATTTTAAGAAATTCAAGATATAATCAACACTTATCAAATGGAGCAAGTATTATAGAAGTTGGAGCAACTGGAAATACTTTAGAACAATGCATTAATAGTATGAAATATTTAGCAGATATATTAAGCAATATATAAAAAAGAAAATAGGTTAGTTTTCTTATTAAGAAAATTAACCTATTTACGTTTAGTTACTATCGTATGGAAAGTTGCTTTTTTTGGTGCCTAACTGCCTCCTGAACTGTAATTTCAATGTATTTCTTAGCACTGCTTTCGTAACAAGCACAAATGGGGCAACGAGATGAAGAATCAATGGTACACTTTATGTAACTTTCGTATTCCTTACAATGAGGACAAATCCAATATGTTTCTCTTTTAGACTCACGATTATTTCCACACATAATGGTAACCTCCATTATTATATTTTCACATTGGAAAATTTTAAATATTATAACATGCTAAATAAAAAAACACAATTATTTTTTATTTTTTGTTGAATTATAATAAAATATCATATAAAATCTTAATAAAAACAAAGGAGTGAAAAATAAATGCCAAACATAAAGTTAAACTATGAAACAAGTGGTATTTCGGAAAAAGAAATATTAAAATATAAAGATAAAGTATTAAAAATACATAATAAAATTCATGAAGAGGCAAATAAAGAAGAAAAATTTTTAGGATGGCTAGAATTGCCTACTAATTATAATAAAGAAGAATTTGAAAGAATAAAAAAAGTAGCAACAAGAATAAAAAAAACATCAGATATTTTTATTATAATTGGAATAGGAGGATCTTATTTAGGAGCAAGAGCAGTAATAGATGGATTAACAAATACATTTTATAACTCAATTGACAGAAAGCAAAGAAAAGCTCCTCAAATTATTTATGCTGGAAATAACATTAGTCCAAATTATTTACATGATATTATTGACTTCATTTCAGATAAAGATATTTCTATTAATGTTATTTCTAAATCTGGTACAACAACAGAACCTGCTATTGCATTTAGAATTTTTAGGGAAATACTAGAATCGAAATATGGTATAGATGGTGCAAGAAAGAGAATCTATGTAACAACAGATGCCTCAAAAGGTGCATTAAAAAAGCTATCTGATGAAGAAGGATACGAGACTTTTACTATTCCAGATAATGTGGGAGGAAGATACTCTGTACTAACTGCAGTTGGGCTATTACCGATTGCTGTTGCAGGAATTAATATTGAAGCTTTAATGGAAGGTGCAAGATATGCACAAGATAAATACTCAGACTCTAGCTTAAAATATAATGAGTGTTATCAGTATGCGGTTATAAGAAACATTTTATATAGATTATATAAAAACATTGAAATTTTAGTAAACTATGAACCTAAATTGCATTATTTTACAGAATGGTGGAAACAACTATATGGGGAAAGCGAAGGAAAAGAAAACCTTGGGATTTTCCCTAGTGGAGCTGATTTTACAACAGATTTACATTCTATGGGTCAATATATACAAGAAGGAAGGAGAAATTTGTTTGAAACTGTTTTAAATATTGAAAAAACTAAAAATGATATAAAAATTAAATTGGATGAAGACAATATTGACGGGTTGAATTTCTTAGAAGGAAAGACAATGGACTTTATTAACAAAAAAGCAATGCAAGGAACCATAGAAGCACATGTATTAGGAGGCGTACCTAATATTGTACTAAATATTGAAAAACTGGATGCACAAAATTTAGGAGCTTTGATTTATTTTTTTGAAAAATCCTGTGCAGTATCTGGAATGTTGCTAGGAGTAAATCCATTTAATCAACCAGGTGTTGAAGCATACAAAAAAAATATGTTTCGTTTATTAGGAAAACCTGGTTTTGAAAAATAAAATGCGAGGGGGGAAATATGAAAATTACTTTTGAAAATGAATTAATAGAAATTCAAAATCCTATTGCTATTCAAGAACTTTTTGAAAAAAAAATAAAAGATAGCAATAAAATGATTATTGCTGCTAGGGTAAATAACGAAATAAAATCATTGGATTTTATTTTAGATAAAGACTATACTGTTGAATTGATTGACAGAACTAATGTTGATGGAAGAAGGATTTACACAAGAGGACTATTATATGTTATGGGAAAAGCTTTTAATGAATTATATCCTGAAGCACTACTGACTGTTAATTATCAATTATCAAATTGTATGTTGTGTGATGCAGATAATGTAATTATTACAGAAGAAATGATAGAAAAAGTTAATGAAAAAATGCGACAAATTGTGCAGAAAGATTTACCTATTATAAAAAAAGAAATGTCTAAAAAAGAAGCTATTGAATTTTATAAAAAACATCACACTTTAAATGGAAGATTACAATTAGACATAAAAGACACAATTATTTTATATTATTGCGAAGAATATTTTAATTATTTTTATGGTGTAATGCCTACATCTACAGGATATATGGACATTTTTGAAATACTAAAATATGGAGATGGATTTTTAATTCGTTATCCAAGTAAGCAAAATCCAAAACAACTCCCACCTATGCAAGAAAGGAAAAAACTTGTAGCAACATTAGATGAATATAAGGATTTACATAAAGTTTTAAATATTAACACAATTTATAAACTAAATAGAGAAATAGAAAATAAGCAAATTTGTGATGATATTTTAATTGATGAAGCTCTACACGAAAAGAAAATTGCAGGAATAGCAGATGAAATTGTAAAAAGAAGAAATGTTAAAATAATTCTTATTGCAGGGCCTTCTTCATCTGGCAAAACCACTTTTGCACAAAGACTAGGAATACAATTAAAAATTAATGGATTAAAACCTGTAACCATTTCAGTAGACAATTATTTTGTAGAAAGAACTGAAAATCCAAAAGATGAAAATGGGAAATATGATTTTGAATGTATACAAGCAATTGACTTAAAATTATTTAATGACCATTTATGCAAACTATTAAATGGAGAAACTGTAGAAATGCCAACATTTGATTTTAAAAAAGGAACAAAAGTATATAATGGTGAAAAACTAAAATTAAAATCAAATGAAGTTCTAGTAATAGAAGGAATACATTGCTTAAATGATAAACTGACCTCATATATACCAAAAGAACAAAAATATAAAATTTATATTAGTGCTCTAACTGTGTTAAATATTGACTATTATAATAGAATTTCAACAACAGACACAAGATTAATTAGAAGAATAGTAAGAGATTATCAGTTTAGAGGATATTCTGCTTTACATACATTAGCAATGTGGAATTCTGTTAGAGCAGGAGAAGAAAAAAATATATTTCCATTCCAAGAAGAAGCAGATAGTATGTTCAATTCTTCTTTGATTTATGAATTAGCTGTACTAAAAGATTACGCAATGCCAATTTTAGCAGAAATTGATAATACACATCCAGAATTTTCTGAAGCAAAAAGATTGCACCGCTTTTTAAGCTATTTTAAATCAATACCAGAAGAGTTTATACCATCACATTCCTTACTAAGAGAATTTATTGGAGGAAGCATATTTCATGAGGAGACCAAATGAATACAAGTAAATTTACAGAAATAGATGAATCATTTATTTGCGAAAATTGTGGCAGGCAGGTAAAACCATTAGGCTATTCTTGTAGAAACCATTGCCCATATTGTTTACATTCCAAACATGTAGATATTAACCCAGGAGATAGACAAGAACAGTGCCACGGAATTTTAGAACCAATAGGATTAGAACTAAATTCAAAAAAAGGATATATTATTATATTTCGTTGCAAAAAATGTGGTAAGATAAGAAAAAACAAAATTGCTAAAGACGATAATATGGATTTAATAATCAAATTAAGTTCGAAACACTATTAAAAAATTATTTAATATGTTTAATTTTATAAAAATTAATGACATTGAGTAAAAAATATGGTACAATAACTTGTACTGTATTTTTTATTTTATAGAAAATAAATTTAATATTTTGGGGGCAAAAAATGAATGATAAAATTGTAATAAAAGGTGCAAAAGAACATAATTTAAAAAACATCGATTTAGAAATACCAAGAGATAAATTAGTTGTACTAACTGGACTTTCAGGTTCACGGAAAATCTTCTTTAGCTTTTGATACACTATATGCAGAAGGACAAAGACGATATGTAGAAAGCCTTTCTTCATATGCAAGACAATTTTTAGGTTTAATGGAGAAACCAGATGTAGAATCAATTGAGGGACTTTCGCCAGCAATTTCTATTGACCAGAAAACTACTTCTAAAAATCCACGTTCTACAGTAGGAACAGTAACAGAAATATATGACTATATTCGTTTACTATATGCTAGAATTGGTATTCCATATTGCCCTAATTGTGGAAAAAAAATAGAAAAACAGACAATAGATCAAATTATTGATAATATTATGGAATTGGAAACTGGCACTAAGATACAAGTCCTAGCACCAGTTATTAGAAGCAGAAAAGGAGAATACACAAAGCTATTACAGGATTTTACAAAAGAAGGATTTATTCGTATTAGAATTGATGGACAAGTACATGAATTAACTGATGACATAGAAATTGATAGAAAGAAAAAACACAATATTGATATTATAGTTGATAGACTTGTTATAAAGCCGGATATTAGAAATAGGTTGGCAGAATCAGTAGAAACTGCATTAAAGCATGCAAATAACTTAGTATCTATTGATGTAATTGGTAAAGGAGAAAAATTATTTAGCCAAAATTATGCTTGCCCGGATTGTGGAATTAATTTTGAAGAACTTACGCCAAGAATGTTTTCTTTTAATAACCCATTTGGAGCCTGTCCTGAATGTACAGGAATAGGCTATTTAATGAAAATGGACGAGGACTTAATAATACCAGACAAAAACAAAACTCTATATGATGGTGTAAAGGCTTTTGGAGCAAGTACCATGAAAAAATCCGAAACAATAGCAAAAATGTATTTTGAAAGCATTGCTAAGCATTATAAAGTAGACATAACCAAACCAATAAAAAAATTGCCAAAAGATTTTTTAGACAAAATTTTATATGGAACAGGAAAAGAAAAAATCAATTTCTATTATACTTCAGTTACAGGAACAAGAAACTTTACAGCACCTTTTGAAGGAGTAATTCCTACTCTTCAAAGAAGATATAATGAAACAAAATCACAAGGAATGAGAGACTTTTATGAAATGTATATGAGCAATAGCCCATGCCATATGTGTAATGGCTCAAGATTAAAAAAAGAGAGTTTATCTGTATATGTTGGAGACAAAAATATTAATGAGTTAACAAATATGCCAATTAATAAAATAAAAGATTATTTGAACTCATTAAAGTTAAACAAAAAAGAATCAATCATAGCAGATCCTATTTTTAAAGAATTGGATAAAAGGCTTCAATTTTTAATTGATGTAGGACTAGAATACTTAACATTATCTAGAGCAGCGGGAACGCTATCTGGTGGAGAAACTCAAAGAATAAGGTTGGCAACACAAATTGGCTCTGGATTAACAGGGGTACTTTATATATTAGATGAACCAAGTATAGGCTTGCACCAAAGAGATAATGATAGATTATTGGCAACATTAAAAAAACTAAGAAATTTAGGCAACACATTAATAGTTGTAGAACATGATGAAGATACTATGTATGCTGCAGACCAAATAATAGATATTGGACTCGGAGCAGGTATCCATGGTGGAAGAGTAATTGCACAAGGTACCGCAGAAGAAATTAAAAAAGTTTCAGAATCCATTACAGGACAATATTTAAGCGGTAAAAAGAAAATTGGGGTACCAGAAAAAAGAAGAAAATCAAATGGAAAATCTATTGAAATTATAAGTGCAACAGAGCATAATTTAAAAAATGTTAATGTAAAATTCCCATTAGGAGTTTTTACATGTGTAACTGGAGTTTCTGGCTCGGGGAAAAGTACGTTAGTTAATGAAATATTATATAAAAATATTGCTCAAAAAATAAATAAATCTAATGAAAAACCAGGTAAATGTAATGAAATAAAAGGAATACAAAACATTGACAAAATTATTAATATTGACCAATCCCCAATAGGAAGAACCCCACGTTCAAACCCAGCGACATACACTGGAGTTTTCGACATTATTCGTGATATATTTGCAGCTACTAACGAAGCAAAACTACGTGGATATGAAAAAGGAAGATTTAGCTTTAATGTATCTGGAGGAAGGTGCGAAGCATGCCAAGGAGATGGAATTATTAGAATTGAAATGCATTTTTTGCCAGATGTATATGTGCCTTGCGAAGTATGTAAAGGGCATAGATATAATAGAGAAACATTAGAAGTAAAATATAAAGGAAAAAACATATCAGATGTATTAGAAATGACGGTAGAAGAAGCATTAGACTTTTTTAATAATATACCAAGAATCAAACAAAAATTACAAACTTTATATGATGTTGGTCTTGGATATATAAAATTAGGTCAATCATCTACAACACTATCTGGTGGAGAAGCACAAAGAGTAAAGTTAGCAACAGAACTTTCTAAAAGGGCAACTGGAAAAACCTTGTATATTTTAGATGAGCCAACAACGGGGTTACATATTGCAGATGTCCATAGACTAGTAGATATATTGCAAAGATTAGTAGATACAGGCAATAGCATTATTGTAATAGAACATAATTTAGACTTAATTAAAACAGCAGATTATATTATTGACTTAGGTCCAGAAGGTGGCGACAATGGTGGAGAAGTGATAGCAATAGGGACTCCTGAGCAAATCTGCAAAAATGAAAGATCATATACAGGGAAATTTTTAAAAAAATTTTTGGAAAAATAATTTAAATTATAAATAAAAAGGCAGTTTTAAAATTTATACTGTCTTTTTATTTATGCATAAGTTTAGAAAAAAATGGTTATAATATTAGCATAAAAAACATGAAAGGTAGGAAATAAAATGAGAGTAAAAGACTGTATGAAAGAAGAAGTTATATGGGCAACACAAGACTCTAGTGTTTGTGATGTAGCAAAATTAATGAATGAAAATCATGTAGGAAGTATACCAATATGTAATGATAAACAAAATATTATAGGAATTGTTACAGATAGAGATATTGTTTTAAGAAGCATTGCTTGCGAAAAAGACAGCAAACAAACTAAAATAACCGACATTATGACGACCGATGTAATACGTACATCAAAAGATACAGATGCTTCCTGGGTAGCAGATATTATGTCCAGAAATCAAATAAGGAGAGTACCAGTAGTAGAAAACGAAAAGCTTGTAGGAATTGTTTCATTGGGTGATTTAGCTAGAAACAATAAGTTCCCAAATTTAGAAATGGCAGACTGTATGTACAACATATGCAACAATTCTAATAAGAATGCACAATAAAAATTACAACACTTGTATATAAAATTTTGTCATAAAACAGAATTTAATTGAATATAATAGTTTTAGGTGAACAATGTGGTAATTGATATGAACTATTGGACAAAGGTGTTCAAGAGATTAATATTACTTTTTTTATTAATAATAGGTATATATTTTGCTTTTAAACTAGCAGCATTTTATATGCCTTTTTTAATTGCATTTATAATTTCTCTTTTAGTAGAACCAATTATAAAATTTGTAGTTAAACACACAAAGATTACTAGAAAAACAAGTGCGATCATTGTGTTAATAACAGTTTCTATTTTAATTATTAGTTTATTAGCATGGGGAATTATGAGCATTATTTCCGAAAGCTCTAATTTATTACAAAGTTTGAATGGATATATTGAAAAATTATATAATAAATTTCAAGAAATTATAGCTAGCATAGATTTTAACAAAATAAGATTACCTAAAGAATTTAATGAAATTTTAAATAACTCATCTCAAGATTTTTTAGTAACAATTTCTAATTGGATAAGAAACACGCTAAATTCTTTATTACAAGCAATTACATCATTGCCTAATATATTTATTTATATAGGAATAACTTTAGTTGCCACTTATTTTATTTGTACAGATAAATTATACATTCTAGACTTAATTGAATATCATTTGCCAAAAACCTGGGTAAAAAGATTAATGCTACATTTAAAAGAGGTTATTTATTCTCTAGGATGCTATTTAAAAGCTGAAGCAATACTAGTTATTATTTCTTTTATTATTACGTTAATAGGATTATACATTATGAATTTTATAGGGCTTAATGTAAAATATCCATTACTTGCAGCTATAGCAATAGGCTTTGTTGATGCATTACCGATTTTAGGTTCAGGAACAGTAATTATTCCTTGGGCAGTAATTGCATCAACCGAAGGAGATTTAAATTTGGCAATTGCGTTATTAATTTTATTAATTATAATTTCTGCTGTTAGACAGCTAATTGAACCTAAAATTGTTAGCAAACAAATAGGAATTCATCCTATATTTACATTAATTGCAATGTATACTGGATTTAAAATAATTGGAATTATAGGTCTGCTACTAGGCCCAATTGTTTTAATTATTTTAAAAAATGTATTTGGAACATTTATTGATAAAGGATTTATAAAAGGAATTTTAGATAGAAAATAATATTAAAATATGGGTATATAATTTATGCCCATATTTTAATTGACTAAAAACAGTATTTAGAATAAATTCACAGTAGGTATATAATTGTCGTCTGGTGGATATACATAGCAATCATTCGGCTTTTCGGATTTTTCGATTTTAGTTATTTCAATTACAGGAATTTCTTCGTAATAATATCCTTTTGTAATTTCGCCTGTTATAGAAACCCAACAACCATCTTCGAAATTTTTAGCATTATTACTATTACACAAGAAACCAACTACAAGTGTTTGCAAATTGGAACTAATAATCATATCTCTTGCTAAAACAAATTGATTTTCATTAAAATCAGAAACACGATAAATATAGCCACTAATAGAAATTTTTTTACCAACATAAGTATTTAAATCATCGTGAACAGCCTTTAACACATTTGTATAATTTTTTGCTTCTATGTTAATTACATCAGGATTGGGCAATTTATCATTTACAGATATACTTTGACTAAATATACGATAAGCAGCATATAAAAATAAAAAAATTAAAACAATAGCTATAATAGCAAATAAAATCTTAATAAATTTTGTTTTATTAAAATGAATATTATATACAAACATATAAAACCTCCATGTATAATAAGTGATTTAATAACAATTTATGTTATAAGAAAATAAAATATGATATAATAAAGTACTAAAATTACTTGCTAAATAAGAAAAAAAATGATATAGTACAAAATAAAATTAATACATAAAGGAGATTTCTAAAATGGGATTATTTAGTAAAATTTTTGGTACTTATAGTGAAAAAGAAATAAAGAGAATAACGCCAATTATTGAAAAAATAAATGGTTTAGAGCCTTATATGGAAAAGCTAACAGATTACGAGTTACAATCAAAAACCTCCGAATTTAAACAAAGGCTAGCAAAAGGAGAAACCTTAGATGACATACTTCCAGAAGCTTTTGCAGTTGTTAGAGAAGCATCTAAAAGGGTGTTAGGATTAAGACATTTTGATGTCCAATTAATGGGTGGAATTATATTACACCAAGGTAGGATTGCCGAAATGAAAACAGGAGAAGGAAAAACATTAGTTGCAACACTACCATTATATTTAAATGCATTAACAGGCAAGGGTGTTCACCTTGTAACTGTAAATGATTATTTAGCTAAATACCAAGGAGAGATGATGGGAAATCTTTATAGATTTTTAGGATTATCATTAGGCTTGGTATTAAGTGGAATGAGCCCAGAAGAGAAAAAAAAGGCATATGCTGCAGATATAACTTATGGAACTAATAACGAATATGGTTTTGACTATTTAAGAGATAATATGGTTATTTACAAAGAAAACATAGTTCAAAGACCATTAAATTACGCAATAGTTGATGAAATAGATAGTATTTTAATTGATGAAGCACGTACTCCTTTAATTATTTCTGGTACAGGTGCAGAATCTTCTGTTTTATATAAACAAGCAAATGACTTTGTAAAAAGATTAAAACCTAAAATCATTGTAGAAGAAGATATAAAAGATGAGGCACAATTAACTGATAATGAACAATATGATTATATTGTAGATTTAAAAGCAAAATCGGCATCTTTAACTGCTAAGGGAATAAAAAAAGCAGAGGAAGCATTTCACTTAGAAAATTTAAATGATATTGAAAATTCTGAGATTGTTCATCATATAAATCAAGCACTCCGTGCTTATGGAATTATGAAAAATGAAACAGATTATATTGTAAAAGATGGAGAAGTTTTAATAGTTGATGAATTTACTGGAAGGATTATGTATGGCAGAAGATACAATAATGGATTGCATCAAGCAATTGAAGCAAAAGAAAATGTAAAAATTGCTAATGAATCAAAAACTTTAGCGACAATTACATTCCAAAATTATTTTAGAATGTACGAAAAACTTGCAGGTATGACTGGAACTGCTATGACAGAGGAAAATGAGTTTAGAGAAATTTATAATTTAGATGTTATAACAATACCAACAAATAAACCTATGATTAGAATTGACCACAATGATATTATTTATAAAAATGAGCCAATAAAATTTAAAGCAGTTGTGGAAGATATAAAAGAAAGCAACAAAAAAGGCCAACCTGTTTTAGTTGGTACTGTTTCTATTGAAAAATCTGAAAAATTAAGTGCTATTTTGAAAAAAGAAGGAATTAAACATGAAGTATTAAACGCGAAATATCATGAAAAAGAGGCTGAAATTATTGCACAGGCTGGTAAGTATGGTGCTGTAACTATAGCCACAAATATGGCTGGCCGTGGTACTGACATTATGCTTGGAGGTAATAGTGAATTTTTGGCAAAACAAGAAATGAGAAAACAAAAATTTTCGGAAGAACTAATTAATCAAGCAAATTCTTTTAATGAGACAAAAGATGAAGAAATTTTACGTGCAAGGGAAGCATTTAATAAATTAGAAAGAAAATTCTCAGAAGAAATTAAAGACGAAAAACAACAAGTAATAAATGCTGGAGGATTAAAAATAATTGGTACAGAACGCCATGAATCAAGAAGAATTGACAACCAATTACGTGGGCGTAGTGGACGTCAAGGAGATCCAGGAGAGTCGAGATTCTATATTGCTTTAGACGATGACTTAATGAAAATTTTTGGTGGAGACATGGTGTCTGCTGTTTACAACACATTAGGGGCAGACGAAAATATGCCATTAGAAGCGGGAATTTTATCAAAACAAGTTGAATCTGCACAGAAAAGAGTAGAAGGAAAAAACTTTAGCATTAGGAAACATGTTTTACAATATGATGATGTAATGAATACACAACGTGAAATTATTTATAAGCAAAGAAAAGAAGTTTTAGATGGGGAGAACTTAAAACCTAAAATTTTGCATATGATAGAAGAAGTTGCATCAGAAATTGTTTTGACTTATACACAAGGGATAGAACACTCACATGAAATTAATAAAACAGGTCTATTGCTAGACTGCAAAAATATATTAAATATTGATAGCATAGACAGTTTACAAACAGAAAAAATAAATTCTAATGATATTATAGAAGAAATAAGCGAAAAAGCTTTAAAAAAATATGAGCAAAAGGAAGAAGAACTAGGAGACGAAATTCGTGAACTAGAAAGAATTGTTATGCTAAAAATAGTTGACGAAAAATGGATGAACCATATTGATAATATGGACGAATTAAAAGACGGAATAGGACTTCGTGCTTATGGGCAAAAAGATCCAGTTGTTCAATATAGAATGGAAGGATTTGAAATGTTTGACCAGATGATAACAGACATTAAGTTAGACGTTGTAAAATTACTAATGCATTTAGCTAAAAAAGAAAATATAGTAAGACAAAATAAGATTAAAATTACATCAGAAGGACTAGAAGGACCAAGGGTACAAACTGTTAATAATAATCAGCCAGCACAAAAAACGACTACTGTAATAAATAACGAACCAAAAGTAGGAAGAAACGAACCTTGCCCATGTGGAAGTGGGAAAAAGTATAAAAACTGCTGTGGTAAAAATCAGTAATATGTGGGTCGGGAAAGAAGTATAAGAACTGCTCTGGCAAAAACGCATAGCACCTGTGTTTAAAGCATTTTACAAAATTATAATTGATTCATTGATAAAAAATAAACAGCTTTGTTACCAAATTAAAATAAGATTATTAAAAAATACTATATTCTGGTACAAAATGGCGATAAATTGTAATAATTATAATAAACAAAAACTGATATTTAGAAATAGATAGCCTATTTTTATTTACAAAAAACTTGAATGTAAAAAATTTGGCTAGTGTAATAAAAAGGGGAATAGAAAAGATATGATTACAGTAGAACACATAACAAAGAAATTTGTTAGAAATAAAAACAAAAAAGAAAAAGAAGAATTTTATGCAAACAATGACATTACATTTGAGGCAAATGATGGAGAAATAATTGGAATATTAGGTCCAAATGGAGCAGGAAAAACAACGCTATTACGAATGATAGCAGGAATATTAGAACCAACACAAGGGGAAATAAGCTTTGATGGAATGATTTATAAAGACAATGAAATCGAAATTAAACAAAATATTGCTTATCTTTCAGGAAATACAAAAATTTATGATACATTATCAACTTATGAATTACTAAAAATGTGCTGTGATATATATGGAGTAGATAAGGGAAATAGCGAAAAGAGAATAAATGAAATAACAAAAGTATTAGGAATGGAGCAATTTTTATATAACAAAATTGCAAATTTATCAACAGGACAAACTCAAAAAGTAAACTTGGCAAGATGCTTAGTGCATAATCCTAAATACTATATTTTAGATGAAGCAACAACAGGACTTGACATTATATCTAGCCAAATAATTTTAAACTTTATTAAAGAAGAAAGAGATAAGGGGAAAACAATACTTTATTCAACACACTACATGGAAGAAGCGGAAAATATATGCAATAGAGTAATTATGATAAATAAAGGAAAGATAATAAAAACTGGAACTCCAGCAGAAATAAAAAAGGATACAAATACAACAAACTTGCGAGATGCGTTTTTTATATTGATAGGAGGTGTTTCAGTTGAAGAATAATTTATGGAATATATTAAAAAAAGAACTTCGAGAATTATTTAGAGATAAAAAGTCTTTAACAATGATGCTTGTAATACCAGTATTCATACCACTTTTAGTAATTGGAATGTCAGCATTATTTGAATCACAAGTTAGCAAAGATGTAAATGAATATAACAAAATAGGATTTGCCTATGAAATGACAGAAACAGAAAAAAATATTGCTAAGGAAATGGATATTGAAATTATAAATGGAAATGAAGAAGGATTAAAAGAAAAATATGATAATGAAGAGATTAACCTTTATATAACAAAACAAGACAGTAAATACATTATAAATACAGATGGTTCTGATAATAGTACATTTGCAAGTGGTCTAATTGAAAACTATTTTAATACATATAAACAATATTTACAACAAAGCTATTTACAAGAAAACAATATAAACCCAAATGAAGTATTAAACATTATAACAGTTGAAGAAAATGTATTAGAACAGGATAATTACTTTGCAAACTATATCAAAAATTATGCTTTTTTATTTATAATGATGGCAATAACGGTATCAGCAACATACCCAGCAACAGATACAACAGCAGGTGAAAGGGAAAGAGGAACATTAGAAACACTACTTACATTTCCAATAAAAAGCAAAGATATAATTGTAGGAAAGTTTTTAGGAGTTACAGTATCATCAATCATTACAGGAATAATAAGTTTAGCTTTAGCGATATTATCATTAATGATTACAAAGAATATGTTTAGTATATATGAAGGAATAGATATAATGTATTCGCCAATTGCAATACTATTTGCAGTAATTGTAATAATAGCCTACTCATTCTTTATAAGCGGTCTATGTATTGCGATTGCAAGTACATCTAAAACATTTAAAGAGGCACAAAGTGCATTAACACCATTAACATTTATATCATTTTTTCCTGGTATGATAGCATTTATGATGGGAATAACAACAACACCAATACTTTCAATAGTGCCATTTTTAAACTTTACAGTAATATTTACAGATATAAATAATGGAACAATAAATTTATTAAATATTGGTTTAATGGCAATATCTACAATTATTTATATAAGTTTAGTATTTGCACATATTATAAGACAATATAAATCAGAAAAAGTATTATTTGCAAAATAAAATTATAAAATATTCTATATTTAGAAATAAGTATAGAATATTTTTGCTTTTTACGGTATTATCATAGCATAATAGATTAAAGGAGAAACCTATGGAAAAAATGTATAGATTAGAAAGATTTGAAAAAGCACTAAACGACATATTAAATGAATATAATAAATTAGGCGAGGAATTAGAAAAATTAAGAAATGAGGGCAAAAATAAGGCCACGAAATTTAGAGAATTATTAGGAAAAAAGCTAGTATATAGTATGATAATAACTATATTTAAAAGATATGATTTATTGGATAAATAATTGAATAACTAAAACATTTAGATTAGCCAAAAAAGGTTAGTCTATTTTTATAGCTGGAAAATATTTCTTATAAATTATACACGAACAACTGTTTACAAACAATTAAAATGATGTTATAATAATTTTAGTATTTTAATTGGAGAGGTGAGTATAATGCAAAAATATTACTTGTGTATAGACCTAAAAACATTTTATGCTTCTGTTGAATGCGTAGAAAGAGGGCTTGATCCATTTAGTACAAATTTGGTAGTAGCAGATATGAGCAGAGGAAAAGGAACAATATGCTTAGCAGTATCCCCAAAGATGAAAATGCTAGGAGTAAAAAACAGATGCAGAATTTATGAAATACCACCTAATATAAAATTTATTGCAGCAATGCCTCGTATGAATAAATATATAGAATATTCGGCCAATGTTTATGCAATATATTTAAAATATTTTGCAAAAGAGGATATTCATGTATACTCTATTGATGAAGCTTTTATGGATGTAACAAATTATTTAAAAATGTATAAAATGACACCAATAGAAATGTCAAAAACCATAATTAAAGATATTTATAAAACCTATGGAATAACAGCAACTGTTGGAATAGGCACAAATATGTACTTGGCTAAAATTGCATTAGACATAACTGCAAAACATACTATAACAAATATTGGATATTTAGACGAAGAAAAATACAAAAAAGAACTGTGGCATCACAAACCTCTAACCGATTTTTGGCAAATAGGAAAAGGAATTGAACGAAGATTAAACAAACTAAGAATATTTGATATGTATGACATTGCCCATACAGACCAGAAAAAATTATACAAAGAGTTTGGAATAAATGCAGAACATTTGATGGACCATTCTTGGGGGAAAGAAAGCTGTACTATTTCAGATATAAAAGCATACAAACCAAAAACTAATTCTATTTCCAACAGTCAAGTTTTATTTGAAGATTATTCTTTTGAAAAAGCAAAACTTGTACTAAAAGAAATGGTCGAACTTGGAAGTATGAGACTTATTGAAAATAATTTAGTTACAGATACTATAGGATTATATATTGGCTATTCAAAAGATGCTATAAAAGCTACTGGTGGCACTAGAAAGATCAATAATTGTACAAATGTATACTCAGAACTTTTAAAGGTATTTTTAGATTTATACAATAAAACTACAGATAGAAATGTAAAAATAAGAAGAATTGGTGTGAACTTTGCAAATATAATAGAAACCGAAAATGTGCAATTAAATTTATTTATAGATCAAGATAAAATAAACAAAGAAAGAAACTTAGAGCAAACAATATCCAAAATAAAAAATGAAATGGGAAAAAACACAGTAATAAGAGGAATGGATTTACAAGAAGGAGCAACAACTATTTTAAGAAATAAATTGGTAGGTGGTCATAATGCAGGGTAATAGAACAAATAGGGCAAAACAATTTTTACCTTTTGACTCTCTAAAAGGATTGCAAAAGGCATTACGAGAAAAAGAAGTCGAACGCGAAGAAAGAAAAGAATTATCTGAAGAAATGCTAAATGAATTAGACATTATACTAAATGAAATTAAAATAGGTAATATTGTAATAATAAAGTACTGTAAAAGTATGGGCTATAGTGAAATAACTGGAACAATAACTAAAATAGATTTTACAAAAAAGAAAATACAGCTAGATGGTGAAAATAATATAAGTATAGCGGATATAGTTAGCATAAGTAAAATAAAGTAAATTCAATTTATAGAAAAATTAATAAAACACTAATAATGTAAATAAATAAATTATACAATTGACATATTTTTTAAATATGATATATAATAAAACAAATTCAAGAAACATAATTATGTTTCTTGTTGCCAAACCATTTAGGAGGCAGTATTATATGAAAAAATTTTTGTCAAATTACAAGTCAACAATTATTCTTTTAGCTGCGATAATTGTTGGAGTAGTTGTTGGAATTATATTCCAAGAAAAAGCAGCCGTTTTAAGTCCACTAGGGGACTTATTCTTAAATTTATTGTTAGTTATAGTTGTACCTCTTATTTTTTTTAATATTACCACATCTATTGGAAAAATGAAAAAACCAAAACGATTGGGAAAAGTAATGGTTAGTATTATTATTGTATTTTTAATTACATCTATTTTAGCAGTAATAATAGGATTTTTAAGCACATATTTTATTAAACTAGTTGAGCCAGAAGATGGTGGAAAAATTTTTGAAACTTTAAAAACAGAAGAGGAACAATTGGAACAAGAAGAATTATCTATTTTAGAAAGAACTGTTAGCTTAATATCTGTAAATGACTTTTCAAAATTACTTTCTAAAGAAAACTTAATAGCCTTATTAGTATTTTCCGTTATATTTGGTATTGCCATTAATATAACTGGGCAAAAGGCAAAACCTGTTATGGACTTTATCATATCAGCAAATGAAATTATTATAAATGTTGTAAAAATAATTATGTATTATGCACCAATAGGATTAGGTTGCTATTTTGCGAGCTTAGTTGGTAATTTTGGAGCCTCAATAGCTATTGGCTATTTAAAAACATTTATAATGTATACATTAATCGCATTTGCGTTTTATTTTATTATGTATACATTTTATGCATGGATAGCAGGAGGGAAAAAAGCAATTATTTCCTTCTGGAAAAATGCTTTACCAGTAACATTAACATCATTAGGAACATGCTCTAGTGCCGCTACAATTCCTATTAATATTGAGTGTACTAAAAAAATGGGAGTACCAGAAGATATTGCAGAAACTACAATTCCATTAGGCACTAGCTTTCATAAAGACGGCTCTATCATAGGGTCAATGTTTAAGATTATGTTTTTAGTATGCCTATTTGGAACAAGTATGTCTACACCTGGTGAAATACTAGGTATTCTAGGAATAGCTTTATTAGCCAATCTTCTAATTGCAGCTGTACCAATTGGAGGAGGAACAATTTCTGAAATGCTAATTATTACCATGATGGGATACCCTGTAGCAGCACTACCTATTTTAACCATGATTGCAACTATTATAGACCCGCCAGCTACTATGTTAAACTCCGTTGGAGATTCAGTATCGTCAATGATGGTAGCTAGAATTGTTGATGGAAAAGACTGGATGATGTAGTATTATTAGATAAATAAGGAGAATAAATAAATGATAGAACTAGAATACAATAAACATAAATTAATTGAACTAAAAACAAGATTAAAAAACATAGGAGATTCTCTTTGACATTGAGAAACTAGAGGAAGAAATACAAGAACTACACAAAAAAACTATGGAAAAAAATTTTTGGAATGACAAAAAAAATTCGAGCATTGTTTTATCAAAATTAAAAAGAATGCAAAATAAAAAAGAAAAATACATAACCCTTTATAAAGAAGTAAATAATCTAATAGAAATAAATAACCTTTTACTAATAGAACAAGATGAAGAACTAGCAAAGCAAGTTTTAAACAATACAAAAAAACTAGAAGAAGATATTAATAACATAGAAATAGAAACATTCTTTAATGGTAAATATGATAAAAACAATGCAATTGTAACAATTCATCCAGGTGCTGGAGGAACAGAATCACAAGATTGGGCTGAAATGCTATATAGGATGTATGGAAAATGGGCAAATGCTAATAACTTTACAATAAAAGAGTTGTACCTTTTGGAAGGTGAGGAAGCAGGAATTAAAAGTGTTACTTTCTTAGTTGAAGGAGAAAATGCCTATGGATATGTAAAGAGCGAAAAAGGTGTACATAGACTTATTAGAATATCCCCTTTTGATGCAGGAGGAAGAAGACATACATCCTTTGCTTCTGTGGAGATAATGCCAGAGATTACAGAAGATATTGTAATAGAAATTAATCCAGAAGATTTAAGAATTGATACTTATAGAGCTTCACGGAGCCGGAGGCCAGCATATAAATAAAACAGATTCTGCTGTTAGAATAACACATATTCCAACTAATATAGTTGTAACTTGCCAATCAGAGAGATCACAAATACAAAACAAGGAAACAGCTATAAAAATGCTAAAGTCTAAATTACTAGACTTAAAAGAAAAGGAAAACAAAGAAAAAATTGAAGATCTAAAGGGAGAACAAAAAGATATTGCTTGGCGGAAACCAAATACGTTCATATGTTTTCCATCCATATAGCATGGTAAAAGACCATAGAACAAATTATGAAGTCGGAAATGTAAACTCTGTTATGAATGGAGATTTAAATGGGTTTATCAAAAGTTATTTAAAGCAAAATTCACTAAAAAAAGAAAACTTATAAAATTAAAGAAATTTTTACCATAAATACTCATTTTTTTAAAATGCTTATAATATTAAGCAATATTATATATTACACAGAAAAACGAAAGAATTAGAGGAATGAAAAAATTTGGAAACAAAAAGTATTAAAAAAAATTATTTATATAATTTAGTATACCAAATTCTTATATTACTGTTACCTATTATTACAACACCATACATTGCAAGAGTATTAGGAGCAGAAAATGTAGGAATTTATAGCTTTACAATTTCCATTGTTACGTATTTTACTTTATTTGGTTCATTAGGCGTTTCTTTATATGGACAAAGAGAAATTGCATATGCAAGAGAAAATAAAAAAACACGAAAAAAAATATTTTTAGAAATTATTATTTTTAGATTTCTTACTATGGCAGTTGCCATAATTATATATTATTTTTCGTTTATGCAAAACAACGAGTACAAAAAGTACTATCAAATTCTTTTATTATATTTATTAGCAGCTGCTTTTGATATTAGCTGGTTCTTTCAAGGAATGGAAGAATTCAAAAAAACTGTTGCTAGAAATGTAATTGTAAGACTTGCTAGTGTATGTTGCATATTTATTTTTGTAAAGACCCGGAGAAGATTTGCCAAAATATTTATTAATTTATTCTTTAGCAGACCTTTTAGGAAACATTTCTTTATGGCTATATTTGCCTAAATATTTAAAAGGACATGAAATTAAAAATTTAAATATTGTAAGGCACATAATACCAATTGTATTATTATTTATTCCGCAAATAGCAATTAAACTATATAATATTGTGGACAAAACCATGATAGGCTATATGATAGCAGACAAAGCAGAACTGGGAAATTACGAAGAAGCATATAAGGTAATTAATGTTTTATTTACAGTTGTTTCTTCATTAGGAATTGTAATGGTGCCAAGAATTGCAAGTGTTTTTGCAACAGGAGATAAGAAAAAACTAAATGAATATATTATGAAATCATTTAGATTTATATTTTTTCTAGCTTTTCCTATGATGATGGGAATTATTACAATTTCAAAAGAATTTGTCCCTATCTTTTTAGGAGGAGGCTATGAGACAGCTTCAACTATTATTAATGGATTGGCACCTATGATACTATTTTGTGGAATTACAAATGTTATAGGAACCCAATATTTATTACCAACAAAGAGGCAAAAGGAATACACAATATCAATTTTAATTGGACTAATAGTTAATATAATCTTTAATTTAATTTTAATTCCAATTTGGGGAGCTTTCGGAGCAGGAATTGTAACAACTTTATCACAATTAATAGTTGCCATAGTACAATCACATTATGTAAAAAATGAAATTAATATTTTATATGCCTTTCGTTCTGGGAAAAAATATTTAATTGCATCAATAGCAATGTATATAATATGCATGATATTAGGGCTATTTATACCAGGTGGAGCAATTTCAATTATTATTAAAATTATTGTTGGAGCAACAATTTATTTTCTAATATTAATTATTTTAAGGGATAAATATGTATACGAAGTTAGAGATATTGTAAAAAGATATCTAAAAAGAAAATAAAATATTTAAATAATTAATTAACAAAAAATAAACTTTTTTCATAATATATACAAATTTTGAAAGGAGTTTATTTTTATGGATTATGAAGTTATGATGAACGGAAATATTAAAATAGGGCAATATGCTCCAGAGTTTGAAGCAAAAACTACAATGGGAAATATATCTTTAAATGATTATAAAGGAAAATGGGTAGTATTATTTTCACATCCAGGTGACTTCACCCCCGTAAAGTCATCATCTTTGGATGAATAAATAAAATGCCTGATATTGCTAATGTCTTGATATGAAATAAAAACTTAAATTTGAAGTTTCTTTCATCGATAAGTTATACTAAAGCTAAATAAAAACGGCACAGAATCGATTGTGGAGCAATTGGTTAGAAAGAAAAAGGAGTATTGAAAGAATTTAAAGGAATATGGATACCTTATGAGGTATTAGTTGACAAAAATTTAAACGATAAAGAAAAGATAATATATTCTATGATTTTATATTTAAGCAAAGAAAATGATTGCAAGATGTCAAATACATATATTAGTAATTTATTAAATATCTGTAATGTACAAGCATCAAGAATTATTAATTCATTAAAGAAAAAAGAATATGTAAAAATTGAAATTGTATATAAACAAAATTCAAAAGAAATAGCATTGAGAAAAATTATACCCATTAACGAATATGTTAATACCTATAAACAAATAAATGATGAATCTATTAACAAAAATGTTAAAGATATAATAAATAATAATAAAATATATAATAACAATAGTTGCAGATTAAAAGATGGTAGGGATTATAGTAAATTCGATTGGACTAGCTTGTATGCAAATAATTTTTGAGAAAGGACTTGCATAAAATTCCGAACAGAGTTAATATCACACATCAAGTGGAGGTGATATTATTTTGGATAGGAAAAGAAGAAAGATGTTAGAAATAATATTTAAAGCAAGAGAAGAAAAATTAGCAACCCTAACTTATGAAGATAAAATTTTCTTCAAAGAACATAACATTGATAGAAGTACAAGACGCGACTCTTTAGATGCAGAGTTAGAAAAAATACCAAAAGACTTTAGAAAGTTAAAAGAGAGTATTAAAACAAAATTAGAAGACTATATAGAAAATGTCAATCGCGAAAACTGGTATTTATGCAAAAATGTTATCTAACAGGACTAAATGATGGGATCAATTTAAAAGAAGAAATTAAATAATATGCAAGGACAAGTATAAAATTTATAAATTCTATACTTGTTCTTTTCTAAAAGTGGGGCACCCATTTGTCCTCCTTAAAATTAAAAGGCACCCTGCTAAAAGCCACGCTTTTAGGCAGTTAAATGGGAGTCTAGGAGACTCCCTGATCCTGCAATATTAGGCTATTACAGTTTAAAGGGTAAATAAGAAAGAAATAGAGCGAGAATGAGAAGTGTAAGAAGCCTTTACTAAATTTTGTGAATATGCTATAATGGAACCGTAAAGGTAAAAATAATTAGTATATCAATGAATTCCTGTAAATAGTAGTAATATAACTAAATATTTATATTACTGTTCTAAAAAATAAGAGGTTAAATGTGAAAGAAGAAATTATAGATTCCATATTGAGATTTGAAGAACAAAATAAAATAAATGAGAGAGAAGTTTGTGGATTAAAATACTGGTCATTAATAAGGACATTCGTTTTAAATGACTTAATTACAGAAATTAAACAATTGTCACATCTATGTGATGCAAGCCAAAAAAGAAAAAAACTAATATTGTAACAACAAGTGCATATTTTGTGCTAATAAAAAAATGACACGAAAATTGATTATTTAGTAGATGAGGCTAAAAATATTAAAGCTCCATGCTATTATGTATTTAATTCTATAAATATTACATGTGAAGGATTTATTACAGCCTGCTGTATGGATTTTCAAAATTATTTGGCTTATGCAGACATAAATAAGCAAACGATTAAGGAAGCTTGGAGTAGCAAAGCGATTACAGAATTAAGAAAAAAGCACTTATTAAATAATGTGAAAAATACAATTTGTGATAAAAGAATTAAAAGAAAAGGAGTTTTAAATATGGAAAAAGTAGATGTTTATAATAAATTTAGAGAAAGAACTGAGAAGATTAAAGGGAGAAAAGAATTGACCATTGGAGAATATAGAATTTCTACTCATATTTGGATTAAAGACTCTAAAGACAGGCTTCTTATTGAGAAAAGATCAGAAAAAGAAGATAAATTCCCAGGGATGTGGGCTCAGGTTGGAGGAGGCGTAAAAACTGGAGACACTAGTAAAATTACAGTATTTAAAGAGTGCAAGGAAGAATTAGGCTACGATGTGAAAGAAGAAAATTTGTTTTATATAGGGACATATATTAGAACTACAGATATTGTTGATGTCTGGATGGTTAACCAAGATGTAAATATTGATGGACTCAAGTTACAAGAAGACGAAGTGGCGGATGTTAAATTAGTAACATTTGAGGAATTTGACGAGATGATAAAAAACGGAAAAGTAGTTCCTTCAATAAATCCATCTTATGCTTTAGTAAAAAATTTTAATGAGTGTTATTTAAATTAACACATGAAAAATGCGGTATTCAATAAAAAAGCTATAAAGGAAAATTTTCCTTTATAGCTTTTGGTTTCTTCGGAAAAGGCTTATTATTTGAGTATCTGCTACATATTCTTCTTGAGATTCGGAACAGTGAAAAATAATATCAAAAAAATAAAAAGGTAATTTAGCTTGATAAGTTTCACGGACCAAATCTTTTAAATCTTGCAAATTAGAGTAAACAAAATGTTTCTTCTTTTCATGGTATCGAATAGCGGAAACATCAATGTCAAAATGGACAATACAAACTGAAGTAGAAGGATATTTTTTCATATATTCTACTTTTTTATCCACTTTCCATTTGGCGATAGATTCAAAAGAATAAATTGACCGAAGAAAAATCTCGTAATTGTCTTCCAACTCAATACAGTAACATTGGCTTACATCTGAATAAGCAGATATGATTTTCAAAATTTCTTCTTTAAACTCAAAAGCACAATTCCAAATAATGCTTACACATTTCATAAAACGAAGCCTCCTCTAAAGTTGTAATCGTGTAAGTTAAATTAACATATAACTACATTATATCAATTTATGAGGAATAAGTCAACAAATTATGTTTATTATATAACAGATAACATAAAAATCTAAAAATTTTAAATTTTTTTCTCAAAAATGAGAATTTTCAAAAGTTTTTGGACTTTTATTAGTAGAGAGGGTTAAGACAATCTCTATTTTGAATAACATTTAATAGAAATGTTATAAAGGAGTCTGAAATAATGCAGTGTAGAAATTCAGAAATTCAAAATGCTAGATATGTGCAGATTTATTTAACTGAAGAAGAATTAGCAAAACAAGATACACAAGAGGCGATTGAAAAATATAAAAAACAAAAGTGCAAAGTAGGAATATTCATAACTGGAAAGGAGAATTATCCCGAGATTCTTAAAAAAATAGTTATGAAACAAGTGGAATTAAATAGAGATGTATGCTAACATGGATCAAGAGCAATATCAGGCAAAAGGAGGAAAAATGACAGTTGTAGGATATTGTAGATTGTCTAGAGATGAAGATAAAGAAAATTATTCAAGCATAGAGGAGCAAAAACGCATTATTAAGGAATATGGCTCTACTCGTAATTGGATTATCGAAGATAAAGACTTCTACATAGATGACAATGTTTCGGGATATACCTTTAATAGACCTGAATTTTCAAAAATGATTCAAAAAGTAAAAGGAGGAAAAATCGATGTAGTTATAGCGAAAGACTTATCAAGAATAGGAAGAAATAATGGAAAAGTTTTGGTACTTATAGATGAATTTAAAAATATGCAAAAAAATATGATTCTGGTTTCTGAAATGGGAGGAACATATGATGTACAAAATGACCGAGATGATACTATTGGAATTACCACTTGGTTTAATGAGAGATATGTAAAAGACTGTTCAAGAAAAACCAGAGACCATATGTACTCTAAACAGAAAACAGCAAGATTAATTATGGGAAATTATTATGGATATGAAAAAATATTTAAGGACGATATACCACAATTATATGTTATAGAGGAATTAAAACCAGTTATTGAGCTTATATTCAAATTATATGTTGAAGATGGAATGGGCTTCCAACAAATTAGCAAAGTACTAAATGAAAAGTATAATTATCCAACACCATCAGAATATTACAGATTAAAACATTTGGAGAGAGGAAGAATATACAAGCATAAAGTTCAGGAAAAATGGACAAAAGATATGATAAGCAATATTTTAAAAAATGAAGTATACACAGGGACTCTAATCACACATAAAAAAAGAACTGTAAATATTAGAGGCAGAGTGGTAAAACTGCCAAAAGAAGAGCACTTTGTATTTGAGAATCATCACGAAGCTATTATTTCAAAAGAAATAGTTGATTTGGCACAACAAATAAGAACTAAGAGAAGTAAACAGAATACATCAAGTACAAAAAAAAGAGAAATTACTTCTTTTCAGGAATGTGCATTTGCAATGACTGTGGTTCTGGTATGTCAGGAGTAACAATTAAAAGAAAGGTTACCGAAAAAGGATATGATTGTTCAAAATATAGACAATTCAGTACAAAGGCTTGTCATTGCCACGAAATAAAGGAAAAAGATATTTTAATTCATTTAAAAGAGTTTTTGAAATTTACAAAACAGCAGTATTTAGAAGAAATAAATAATATAAAAGTTGAAATAAAACAAGATAAAGGAGAGAATAATAAATTTAAACTACAAAACAAATTAAATGTTTTAAATGAAGAATATAAAATATTAATATCTCAAAAAATAAAAGAACTAGCATCTGCCAATAATGAAATGGCAAGGGAAATTATTGAGAATACATATAAAGAATTAGAAAAAGAAAAAATGCAAAACATATCATATTTACAAGCATTGCTAGAAAAAGACGAAAAGGAAAATTTAGAAGAAAAAGCAAATAAACTAAAAACCTCAATAGAATATTTTGACGATATTATAAATTCAGAAGTACCAAACAAAATGATATTACAAATGATTATAGATAAAATATACATATATAGAGATAAAACTATTAGATTTGACTTAAAAACAGATATTGAAAAACTAATATAAAATACACCCAAAGATGCCGTCTTTACCCCCGTATGATCCTAATGTTAGAAACAATCAGCAAAATTAGGTATATCAAGGAATTGAAGAAGATTTAATAATGGTAAAAAAGAACGAATTACTTAAAAATAATTTGTTCTTTTTTATTTGTACCTTTGTAAAATAGTCTATATTAAAGTAAAATCAGTATTGAAAGGTGGTATGAATTATGAAATTTAGAAATGAATATGTTGACGAAAGAACTAGAATAACTTATACATTAAAGGGAGACTATTACTTTCCTAACTTATCAACACCAAAAGATACAAATTTTAATATTGGAAGATATGGAAAAGCACATTTAAGACATATAAAGCAATACAATAACCCTTTATATATAGACTTATTGCTAAATGGAAAATTAAATCAATATTTACATTCCATAGATGAAAAATGCAATACTCTTTTAGCAAGTATAATAAATGAACTGACCAAAAAAGAAAATATTACAGAAGAACTAAAAATAAGTAATCAACTAGAATGGGTTGCTAAAATGAATAATATTAAGAACAGAGCCGAAGAAATAGTCTATAATGAGTATGTATATAAATAAAAAGAAAAATTGAATATAAAGGGAATAAATAACCTTATATCTAATGTAAGAGCATTGATATAAGGTTTATTTTTTTACCAACTGAAAAGGAAACTACTATTCCTTCAGCTAGTAAAGGAAAGAAGGTTAAAGACAAATGAAAGAATTAGAAACGATTGATGCGGAAACTTTATTATATAAGCCCTTAGAACAAGTGGAATTTATAATTGAAGATATTTTGCCTACTGGTCTACACTTATTTTGTGGAGCTTCAAAAATAGGTAAAAGTTGGTTAATGCTAAAAATATGTTTACAAGTATCAAAAGGAGAACCTATATGGGAATTAAAAACAAAAGAAAGTGATGTTTTATATTTATGCTTAGAAGATATGTTCACAAGAATACAAAACAGATTATTCAAAATTACAGATGAGGCAAATAACAGATTACATTTTGCAACATCTACTAATAAGATTTCAAATGGACTTGTAATGCAACTAGAAAGCTATATAAATCAATTTCCAAGCACAAGGCTAATAGTTATAGATACATTGCAAAAAATACGTAATCAAAGCAATGATTGTAATTATGCTAGTGATTATGGAGATATATCTATATTAAAAGAATTTGCAGACAAATATAAAATAGCAATTATATTAGTGCACCATATTAGAAAACAAGGAGATAATGATGTATTCAATAAGATTTCTGGAACAAATGGCATAATGGGTAGTAGCGATACCACTTTTATACTAGAGAAAAAATCAAGAACAGATAGTACAGCAACATTATATATAACTGGCAGAGATGTTGAATATCAAGAATTTGTTTTAAGATTTAATAATTGTAATTGGGAACTAATTAGCAAAACAACGCAAAAAGAAATTGAAGAACAACAAATACCAGAAATAATTTATAAGTTACTTGCATTTATGGAAGAGAAAACAGAGTGGCAAGGAAGTGCAACAACATTATTAAAAGAACTTAAAGAAACAGAAATTGCACCTACTGTAATTACAAAAATTTTAAACGAATATCATCTGACTGTACTGAAAGGAAACAATATTGATTATTCATTATATAGAGATAAAAACGGCAGAAAAATAATTTTAAAGAAAAATAAAGGTAATGACAAGGATGACAGTAATGACAATAATATTGATACACAAACATTGTCATTAAATAATAATTAAGAAAGTGTAGGAGTTAAAAAATTTTATGACAAACTGGCTATCACGAAAGCAACGTCATCAATGTCATTGTTGTCATCAAAATTATAAAGATTAAACAAAATAAAAATAATAAAAATATACATTGATAGATTTATCTGTCAGTGTAGCGAGCATAGGTTTTGTGTCGCACACAAAACCGACAACCTAAGCTAAAAGGGGTTTTGCACCCCTATAACCCCAGCAAAAAATGTGAAAGGAAGTGATTTTTTTGAAAGAAAAAATAGTAGAAATTCATTTAAGAGTTAGTGAAAATGAAAAGAAAAAGTTACAAAAAAATGCCAAAAAAAGTGGTTTAAGTTTATCATCTTATTTAAGAAAAGTTGGACTAAAAAAAGAAATTTATCCTATTCCAGATAAAGAATTTTACAAAATTTATATTGATATTTGTAATTTAAGAAGTAATATTTATAGACTAGAAAAAGACAAAATTGTAAGCGATTTAGAACAGATGTCAAAGAAATTTTTAGATATTTATTATTCTGAGAATAATGGAGATGATGAAAATGGCGACAACAAAAATATGGGCAATTAAAGATAGTTTATCACGAGTAGTTGACTATGCAATTAATCCTAAAAAAACAATATTTTCTGATTTAAAACAAGTATTATTATATGCAGAAAATAAAGATAAAACTATTGCTGAAGATGAAAAAACAATGTATGTAACAGGTGTAAATTGCAATAGAAAAACAGCATTTGAAGAAATGAAATATACGCAAGAAAAGTATGATAAATGTGTTGGAAATGTAGCATATCACGCATACCAAAGTTTTAAAACTGGTGAGGTTTCTCCAGAACTTGCACATAAAATAGGAGTGGAACTTGCAAGAAAAATGTGGGGAGAATACCAAGTGATAGTAGCAACTCATTTCAATACAGGCACATATCATAATCATTTTGTAGTGTGTAGTGTTAATATGTTTACAGGGAAAAAATTTGATTGCAACAAAGGAGCATATTATCGTTTTAGAGGTCTATCAGATGAATTGTGTGCGGAAAACAATCTAACAGTTATTAAAAATCCAAAAGGTAGAACACCAAGAAATATATATTTTGCAGAAAAAAGAGGAGAACCAACAAAGTATAATTTAATGAGAAAAGCAATAGATGAAGCGATGGAAATTTGCATTAATTATGCACAATTTAAAAAGACTATGTATAAAAAAGGCTATATTATAAATGACGATTATAATAGAAAATATGCAACAATCCGTTCCATAAATGATAAAAAATGGACAAAAATGTATCAGTTGGGAGAGGAGTATATACCAAAAAATATAGCAGAGAGAGTTAATCATAATCTATATTATAAACAAAATATATATTTAGAAATGTTTAAAAAGAAAAGACCTAAAAAATATAAAGTATATAAGTACAAAGGGAGTTTTAAAAGCATAAGCAAGATGACAGGAATTGAAATGCTTTTTATGGCTCTCTTTTATTTTATAGGGTTACTACCAAAAGAAAAGCCTAATTACAAAACATTGTCCCCAGAGATGAAACAAGAAGTTAGAAAAATGCAAAGATATTCTAACCAAATTCGATTAGTAGCAAAGGAAAAATTAATAACTATTAAAGATGTACAAAATTTTATCTCACAAACTGAAAAAAATATTGTTGATATTACAAATATAAGGCAAAAATATAGAAACAAGTTAAGAAATTGCAAAGCCAATGACCTAGTAGATGAATACAAAGCTAAAATAGATACTTGTACTACTATTCTGAAAGATAATAGGAAAAATTTAAAAATAGCTAATCAAATTATAGAAGATTTACCAAAAATTAAAGAAGTTGTGAAAATAGAAAAACAAATGAAAAATGAGGAATTAACTCAAAACAAAGAAAAAAATAGAAATAGAGGAGATAGATAAAATTGAGTGAAAAACTTGTTGATATAAATGATTTATATGATTTTAAAGATAATCCATATAAAGTAAAAGATAATGAAGAAATGGAAGATTTAATAGAAAGTATTAAAAAATATGGTGTTATAGAACCTTTAATTGTAAGAAAACGAGAAAAGGGAGGTTATGAAATTATAAGTGGTCATAGAAGAAAATATGCGTGCGAAAAGGCAGGAATAAAACAAATTCCTGTCTTGATTCGTGATATGGATAAAAACCTAGCGATTATAACGGTAGTTGATAGTAATTTACAAAGACAAGATATATTGCCGTCAGAGAAAGCTTTTGCTTTTAAAATGAAATTAGATGCAGAAAAACATCAAGGTAAAACTTCTGGACAAGATGTCCAAAAGTGGACGCGAGATAATATTACAGATAATATTACAGATAATATGAGTGGCAGACAAGTTCAAAGATATGTAAGGTTAACAGAGCTTATACCAGAATTATTACAGTTAGTTGATAATAATAAAATGGCAATGTCTCCAGCAGTAGAAATTTCATATTTAAAAAAGCAAGAACAAAAAGACTTACTGGAAACGATTGAAAGTGAAGATTGCACTCCGTCATACTCACAAGCTATGAGAATGAGAGAACTTAGTAAAAATGGAAAATTAGACATGGATACAATTTTTAATATAATGACAGAGCAAAAAGCAAATCAAAAAGAGCAAATAAGATTTAAAGTAGAAAATTTAAAGGATTACTTTCCTAAAGGCTATACGGCAAAACAAATGCAAGATATTATTGAAAAATTATTAAAACGATATAAGCAAAGGTGGAAAAATAGGAATTTAGGAGGATGATTAAAAATAAAAGACTTAGATTATAAATAATATTTTCAATTATTCATCGTCTAAGTCTTTAAATACATCATCGTGAAAGAAATCTTCTAATTGTATATTTAAGCCTAAGCATATTCGCAATATAGTCAATAAAGTAGGAGTTTTACTTGTTCCATCTATTAAATTATTTATAGTTGATTGTCGAACGCCAGCTAAAGTAGCAAGTTTATTTATACTAATATTTTTTTGCTTACACAATTCTAATATACGTTGTTTTACAGCTTCTTGTAAGTCCATAGTTAATTTCCTCCTTTAAATTTAGTATAGCAAAATAAAAAGTTTGACATTACCTATATATAGTTGATTTTATACAGAAAAAAGATTATTATAACTATAAATAGTTAATCAAGGAGGAAAATTTATGGAAGAAATGTTTGATAACAAGATTTTAGATGAGCTATATGAAATAAGGGGAGATAGGCTTTTAAGAGTATATATAAACAAATATGGAAAGCCAGAAAAATCTAAAAAGGCTGAAAAAGCTGAAGTAGAATTAGTAAATTTTATGAAAAAATATATTAAAGATGAAAACGATATGAAAGAATTATTTGAAAAAATAAATAAATTTGAGACTTGTACTTTTGATGAAATGTATTTTTGGCATAAACCATACTATAAATTAGGTTTTATAGATGGAATATCTTTAAAAAATCAGATAGAAGAAAAAAATATAGACAATAATTGTGAGAAAAGTATCATTTATCAAAATATAAATGAAATTACGGATTATTTTGAGGAAAAGAAATACAGTAATCTAAAAGAAAATGAAGAATATAAAATAGTTTTGAAAGAAATTGAAAAGATAAAGAAAAAATTTCCAAAAGTAAGAAGTTTTTTGGAAGATGATGAAATTGCAGAATTTACACAAGAAGAAATGAAAGCAATTCTCAATATAATAGGCTTATATAATGATAGAGCTATGTATGAGGAAAATGAAATGTTTAAAATAGGTTTAAGTGAGGGGAAAGCATTGTAGGATGATATAATTTTCAACAAATTTAGGTTAAATATTACCAAAAACCATTTACATAATTTACATAAAGTGTTAAAATATAGTAGTAGATTAACAATGTAAAAATAAAATTCAATATTTTAAGGATGGCAAACAAAAATGAATTTAAAAGAAAAAACAGCTATCATAACAGGCGGAGCTAAAGGAATTGGTAAAGCTATTGCATTGGAATTATTAAAGGAAAAATGCAAAGTAATTATCTTAGATATTGATAAAATAGAAGGAAGAAAATTACAAAATGATTTAAATGATATGATTGAATTTATTAATATTGATATTTCAAAAGAAGAACAAGTGAAAAAAGCTTGTGATTATATAATAAATAAGTATAAAAAAATAGATATATTAATTAATAATGCAGCTAAACAGACTGAAAATGAATTCTTTAAAATGTCAGTGAAAGAATTTAGAGAGATAATTGATACTAATTTAGTAGGAACATTTATATGTAGTAGTATTTTTGGAAAATTTATGAAAAGTGGAAGTAAGATTATAAATATGCTTTCAGTACATTACAATAAACCAAGAAAAAACAAATATCATTATGATGCATCAAAAGCAGGGATTGCTATACTTACACAAGAAATGGCGTTAGAATTAGCAGATAAAGGAATAACTGTTAATGGAATTTCTTATGGGGCTTGCAATACACCAATGAATTCAAATTGGATAGATGACAAAGATATGGTAAATAACACATTAAATAAGATACCTTTAAAATGGATAGCAGAACCAGAAGAAATAGCAAGATTTACTATAGTAATATTAAAAGAATTTAGTGATTATGCAACAGGTAGTATCTTTAATATAGATGGCGGAAGGAATCTAACTAATTAATATAGGAGGAAACATGAGTTATTCAATAGAAGATTATATAAAAAATGAAATAAGTATTGAAATAAAGAAAAGAAAAGGAATATTTCTAAATAAAGATGCTATAAGTGAAGTATTAAAAAGGGAAAATTATCATGTTGAACATATTAATTTTCAGAATAATTCTATTAATGGAATAACAAACAAAAACAAAGATAAATTCTTTTTTAAAATATTAAATAAACAAGAATTTACTAACGAAATAAATGGCTATCTAAAAATAAAGGATAAACTACCCGTCAATAAAATAAAAGATATATTTGAATTTGAGAACTACTATACTATAATTTTTGAATATGAAGAAACAATTGAAAAAAATAAGGGATTGCTAAATGATTTTTTTGTGAGAAATGATTTTACAATTGAACACAATGCCGATGAAACTATTAATAAGGTAATAACTTTGTACGAGAAAATTTTTGAGGATACTACTATTAAAGAAGAATACCCAATGCAACAATTTTTTGACAATAGAATAGATTCGAGATTAAAAAAATGGTATAACAATGAAGAATTATTTGATTATGAAGTTATGATTAACGGAAGGGAATGTAAGAGAACAAAAGAAATTATAGAAGAATGTATAAACTTTTTTAATGTAAAGCATGAATTGAGGTGTTCTTTAACTCAGGGAGATCCAAACACATTAAATATAGGAACAAAACCAGTTTTCTTTGATTTTGCAACATCTGGTCACAATCCAATCATATGTGAATTTTCAGTAATATTTTGGTCAGTTTTAATAGCAGATGCATATTTTTGCCCTAAGTACCATCAAAAGTCATATTATAATCACGAAGAAGTTTTAAAAAATATTAAGGAGTTTACTCCAAATTTAAAATATGAAATAAATGATATAAAGAAGAAAATAAAAATAGAATCAGATATTAAGACTAGCAGAATAAGAATTAAGTTTATACAAGAGTATATAAAAATGTTAGAAAAATTACATATAAAAATAGGTAAAGAAATGATTTATTTTTTAGCTATGAGAATACTTTGTATTTTTGATATAAAAACAATGGAAGTAAAAGATTATTATTATAGTATATTTCTATTGCATTATATGTATAAAAATATTCAAAATGATACTTATAGTAGCTTAAATGATATGTTAAATAATATTTAAGCTACTATTTGATATAAAAATATTATAGGAGGAATGAAAAATGAGAAAAGGAACTGTTAGAGGTATTATTGTAAAAGACAATAAAGTAGCGGTGATCAAAAGAATAAGAGAAAAAGATGGAAAAGTAAGAGAGTATTATGTGCTACCTGGAGGAGGAATAGAAGATGAGGAAACTATGGAGCAAGCGATGCTTAGAGAGGCAAAAGAGGAGTTAGGAGTTGAAGTGAAAATTAATGGAGAGTTATATAAGTTTATAAACATGGGAGAGCTTAATCATTTTATGCTATGTGAAATTATAAATGGAGAATTTGGAACAGGAACAGGACCAGAATATACAAGCACAGAATATAAGGATAGAGGACAGTATATTCCAATGATGTTGACGAGAGAAGAAATGCAACAAGTAGATTTAGTGCCAAATGAGATTAGAGATAAAATTATAAAAGATACTGAAAAAAATGAAATATTAAAGCAATTGATGAAAGTTATAGAAGATAGAGAAGAAGAAAGGTAGTATGGATATGAATTTAGTTATTTCAATTAATGGAAATGATGGAAGTGGAAAAACAACTCAAATTGATTTACTAAGAAAAAATTCTAACAAAAGCACTTATTTTCCACCAGATATTGCAGAATATGGAGTTTTTCCAAAATTACCAGAGAAAGAGGCTTTCGAATGGTGGTTTTTTAATAGTAGTATAGAGGAATTTTGTAAAGCAATATATAAAGGAATACAATATAGAGATAATGAAATTGCAGCTCAAAACAAACCGATTGTAATATTAGACAAAGGTATTGACACATTTGATGCTAGAATATTAGCAAATTTTATGTGTAGAGGGATGAAATATGATGAAATACTAAAGAAGATGCAAGAAGTTAAAAAAGAAATAGGAATACAGTCTAAAGAAGATATAAAGTTATTTTTAATGTTAAATAAAGACATGGAAGTAAGTAGAAAAATTGCAAAAAGTAGAAAAGGAGTATCTTTTGGTCAATCATATTATGACAGGTATCAATCTATTCTAGAAAAAATAACGGAAGAACAATTGAAAAGAGGAGTATATAGAATTATTGATGCTAGTGGAAGTATTGAAGAAGTTAATAAGAACATTATTAATATAATAAAGACGAAGATTATTAATGAAGAAAAAAACAAAGATAGAGAAGAAGAAAGATAATTATATAAATTTTATAAAAAAAGAAAAGAATGTTTAAGGATTTAATATATATACAGAAAAATATATCGAGCAAATAATAAAGTATATTTAGAAGGAGAAAAAATGAATAAAGAATACGTTTTTGTAACAGGACCATCAGAATCAGGGAAAAGTGGGGCTGCTGAATATATGGAAAAATATTTTGACGATGTAAAACATCTAAAAATGCGTGATATAATAAAAATGGCATCTAGTAAAGTTAATGATAATACAGAACAATTCTGGAATGAATATATAAATATGGCTACTACAATGAGCGAAGGAAAGTCTATAATTGTTATGGATACTTTAAGGAAACCAGAAAGTGCAATTATATTGAGTAGATTATTAAAAGATAGAATGCATATTTTATATATTGATGCAAAATTAAAAAACAGAGTAATTAGAGAATACACAAAATTGATAAACGAGGGAAAAAATATCAGTTTAGAAGAAGTATTAGATAGAACTTCAAAAAAAGATAGAGAAAAAGAAAGATTTGGACTGGGAAAAATAAAAACATTGGTTAAAGATAATGAAGGAATTGTAAAATTGCAAGGAAAAGGTAATTTATATCCAACAATTATAGATAATAACGGAAGTTTAGATGAATTATATAGAAGACTAGAAGAATTTATAAATAACATAAAATTAAAGAATAAAGAAGATATTGAAAGGTGATAATATGCTAATAAAAAAGGTGGAAGATTATAATATTCCAGATGAATACAAAAATATAATTAAAGACTTTTATAAAAAAACGCTAGAGAGTTTAAAAGAAAAGATATTATTATTTATTATAGGTGGAAGCTGTGGAAGAGAAGCTGTTCATCGAGGATGGAGTGATATAGATATACTAATTGTATTAAAAGAATATAAATATAATTATGTGAAAGAATTACAAAAATTCATTTTGGCATATCCAATTAAAGTTGGTACAACTATCTATTCTCAAAAAGAGTTTGAAGCTGGTAGAATTGATGGAAAGACAATGTATTCGATGTATTTATTAGAAAACAATATATTAAAAGCAAATTATTATAACGAAAATTTAAAATTACCAATAGTAACAATAAAAATGTTACAAGATAATGATAGTAGAATGATTTTAGAGGCAGAGCATAAATTGAAAAGGTTGTTACATGATATAAACTTAGACAAAAAATCTATTATAAAAACACTAACATTAATAATGAAAGTTAATTTAATAAAAAAAGATATAATTCCTACTAAATATGAAGATATTTTTTATGATTTTGCAGAACAATTTAATATTCAACATTATGATATATCAAAAGATTTAAATAAGGATGAAATAAAAGAAGAATTAATATTATATGCAATAAAAGTTATAGAATTAATTTCAAATTAGAAAGTATGAAACAAAATGAAACAAGTGTTATTTAGTGTTATAGTACCAGTATATAACAAAGGAAGAGTTTTAAGAGAAACATTAAATAGTATTAGAAATCAATCATTTAAAGATTTTGAATGTATCATAATTGATGATGGCTCTACTGATGATTCATATGATATAAGTATGGAATATTGTAAAAGAGGAGAGAACTTTTTCATAAGTAAATATGAAAATGCAGGAGTAGGAACTGCTAGAAATAGAGGAATAGAACAAGCAAAAGGACAATATATTGTATTTGTTGACGCAGATGATATTATTGAAGACAGTCTACTGAGTAAACTATCTAGTTATATAAGTGAGTTCAAGGATATAGATTTGATAAGATATCAATGTAAGGTCGTACATTATAAACAGGTAAAAGAACCAGAAAAGCTCAATTATCATTTTCAAACTGAGCAATTAATGACAGGAAGTGAAGCTTTAAGAAAATGGGCGATACCAAATAAGAGATTTGCTGTATCATGGTTATATTGTATAAAAAAATCCATTTTTGATGAAAATAATATTAAATTTCCGCAAGGAATTTATGAAGATTTTGCTACAATACCATTAGTAATTGCTACTTCAAATAAAGTTATTTGTATTGATTATACGGGATATAATTATATGCATAGAGTTAATGAAACAAGTTTGATGAATCGGAGATATAAGTGAATATGAAAGAATGAAAGGATTCATTAGTGCATATGGATATGCACTGAAAAATTTAAAAAAAATACCGATTTCAGATACTACAAGAACTTTCCTTTTCAATGATTATACTGATAGATTAAGAGCGGAATTTAATTCATTAAAAATTAACATACTGCAAGAATTGCAAGATGAAAAATTAAAGGAACTATTAAGGAAATTGGAACTATACTTAAATAAGGTAGAATTGCTCAACCATAAAAGAGAAAAAGAAATTGATAAATAAAAAATGGAGAATATAAGTAGTTGAAATGCAAAATGAAAGTTTATGTTTCTACATATAGTAATAAAAAATTTTTATATAAATGTGTAATAAAAAATAATGGGATTATTAAAATAGAAAAAAGAATAAAAATGAATGACTATGCTTCATATATAAATCGTTTTCGCTCTAAAATTGCCATTGCTTTAAAAAAGTCATCTGAAGAAAATAAAGCAGGTATTACACTATTAAATAAAAATTTAAAGTGTGAATATGAATACAAAAATCATAATTCTTATACACATATCTATATTAATAAAAAATATATAATTGCAGGTAGTTATCATGATAGCAATATATATATATATATATATACATTTTATGCGAAAATACCTCGAAGATAATAAATTTTGAATACAAAGATGGGAAATTTATATATATCCAAGAAATTACTACACTTAATTTAAAGGAGAAGATTATAAATATGCCTTCAGCAATAAGAAGATTTAAAAGATATATATTTGTTTCTAATAGAGGAGAGAACACCATTAGTATATTTAAAATAGATGGATTGGGAAAATTGCAAAATATAGGTTATTTTAGTACAAGAGGGGAAACACCAAGAGATTTCAATATAGTAAGTAATGGAAGAATCTTAGTAGTAGCGAATCAAGATTCTAATGAAGTATTAACTTTTAAAATAAATTATAAAAAAAATGAAGTTATTAATTTAGATCGAATACGAATAGAACAACCTATTTGTGTAGAAAAGTGAGGTAAATATGAAAACAAAAATAATATTAGTAAGACATGCAGAATGTGTTGGTAATATCAGTAATAGGTTGTCTGGAAGAACAAATTTTAATTTAACAGATAATGGAATAATACAAGCTAAAAAACTTGCTCAAAGATTAAACACTAAAAAAATTGATATAATTTATAGTAGTCCATTACAAAGGGCTATTGATACAGCCAATATTATATCAAAGTATAATGGAAATATTAAAGTGGAAATTGATGAAAGACTTATTGAAATAGATTATGGATTGTGTGATGGAATGAGTTGGGATGATATAAATATACAATATCCCAATATTAGAAAACTGTGGAAAGAAATATACAATTATCCTATTGAAATGCCAGAGCAGGAAGGTTTTTTTAAAGTGGCTGATAGAATGAAAAAAGCTATAACAGATATAGTAAGCAATAATAAAGAAAATACTGTATGCATAGTTTCTCATGGAATAGCAATTCAAAGTTATATGTGTGTATTGTATAAAAAGCCATTTAACAAAGCTAATGAATTACCTCAATTAAAAAATACGGAATATATTGAATTTGAAATATAAAAATTATTGATAAATATATCAAGCAGAGATATTAAGAAATTAGTATCTCTTTTTTTGTGTATATAAAAAAATTAGAAAATTTTAAATTTTGACTTAACGAATTGCATTTTTGTGTACAAACAAGTGAAGGGGGAAATTGAAATTAGACTTTGCAAATTAACTTTTTTACTAATAAATGAGAGAAAAAAATAATTTTTTGAAAAAATTTTCAAAAAAATTTGTACAAATGCCAATTTTTCTCCTTTCTAGTTATTAGGGGGGATTTTTATATTTTACAATCATATAAAGATTTAATAAAAAAATTCCTAAAAAAGTAACCTTTTGGAATTTTAAGTGCTGTTTATATATGAAAATGTGAAATATTCTACTACCTTACAGAACTTTTAGAATTGAATAAACCAATCATTAAATACGTTCCTATTATTTCTGAGCCTATTATAACAAGTACGCCAAGACCTTTTTTAAAGAGAGCGAGAAATACTTAAGTTATAGATATTAGAAAAGCTAACTAATATGGCGATGAAGAATTTTAGGTATAATGATACTCTCATCTAGTCACAGTCCGAGCGTGATAAAACCGTCTAAGGCAATGAGGATGACTCTACTAGAAAGTAGGGAGGTGTAGCCTGTGGAGCTGATTTAGCTATCAGTCATTTAATGATTTTTAAAATATAGTATTTATGCTATTTACAGTTATTTTTTGCATATACATTAAATATTATTAATTAAAGGAGCAAAAAGTGTATGAAAATAACAACAACGATTATTGAAAGCGAAAACTATTCACAAATTTTTGTGGTAGAGCCAGAACTAGAAAAAGAAGAAATAAAAAATGAAATAGAAAAACAGAAGAAAAAAGGAAATAAAGTTGCAATATTTATTTCTGGAAAGGAGGAGATGTTGCCAATAATTAAGAAAAATATCATTTACACATTTGGAAATACCTAAATAGTATGATATAAGTATATAAATTATTTAAATCTTTCTTCAAAACTATTTAAGTATATCTAAATTTTGCAAAAAGGAGGATATAATGAGTTTTGGAGGAAATGAAAACAATTTAAAATTAAACAATAGAATGAACCTAATTACACCAAAGTATAATTACTATAAAAACCTAAACAAGACTATTACAGTATCAGCCTATGCAAGATTAAGTAGAGATGAAGATAGAGAAAACTATTCTAGCATTGAAGAACAAATCAATATTATTAAAGAATATGCTAAAAGTAGGGGTTGGTATATAGCAGATGAAAATGTGTATATTGATGATAATGTGTCCGGATATACTTTTAATAGACCGGGATTTACTCAAATGCTAGAAAATGTAAATTCAGGGAAAATAGATATAGTAATTGCAAAAGATTTATCAAGAATAGGAAGAAATAATGGGAAAGTTCTTTGTTTAATTGAAGATTTTAAGAAATCTGGCAAGAATTTAATACTTATATCAGAAATGGGAGGTGTGTACGATGTACAAAACGACAGAGATGACACCATAGGAATAACAACTTGGTTTAATGAAAGATATGTAAAGGATATATCAAGAAAAGTAAGAACTAATATGTTATCTAAACAAAAAGATGGTAGACTAATTATGGGCAACTACTATGGATATGAAAAGGTATTTGAAAATGGAATACCAAAATTATATGTAATAGAAGAACTAAGAGGAGCAATAGAACTAATTTTCAAATTATATGTAGAACAAGGGTTAGGTAGAAAGAAAATAACAGATGTATTGAATAGTGATAAATATAATTTTCCAACTCCTTCAGTTTATTATAAAAGGAAGCACTTAGAAAGAGGCAGAATATATAAACACAAAGTACAAAAACTATGGAGTACAGATATGGTAAAAAATATTTTAGAAAATGATGTGTATTGTGGAAATTTAAGGGTGCATAAAAAACAAACAATAAGTATAAGAGGAAAAGCCGTAAAACTTCCAGAAGAAGAGCATTTTATTTTTGAGAATCATCACGAAGCAATAATATCAAAAGAAATGTTTGAACTAGCTCAGGAATTAAAAGCAAAAAGAGTAAAAAATAAAACCACTAAAACAAAAAGAAATTATATATTTGCTGGAATGTGTAAGTGTGGAGATTGTGGAGGAGGAATAAGCGGAACTTTTATAAAAAGAAAGCAGGAAAAAGGATATGAATGCACAGATTATAGAAGATATGGCTTAGCAAGGTGCAGAAGTCATGAAGTTTTAGAAAAAGATATGATTATACATTTAAAAGAATATTTGAAACTATTAAGGAAAAACTTTTATGAAGAAATAGAAAATATTAAATTAAATAATATTGAAAATAAATCAAAAATAAATAGAGGAAAATTAGAAAGGCAATATAATACATTGGTAGAAGAATATAAATGTCTATTGTCTCAAAAAATAAAAGACTTAGCCCAAGCTACATCGCAAGAACAAAAAGAAATGATAGAAAATGCCTATAACGAATTAGAAAATGATAAGCAAAGACAGATTATAAGTTTAAAAGAAATACTGTCAAAAGAAGATAAGAGAATACTAGAGGATAAAGAAAAGGAAGTTAAAACAGCAATAGAAATATTTGACCAAATAATAGCTTCAAATGAGCCTAGTAAGTTTTTAATAAATTCTATTATAGATAAAATTATTATATATAGTGATAAAACGATAGAATTTGTATTAAAAGGAAATATTGAAAGGCTCATAAAAAATTAGTTTCTAACATTGGGACTTCACCCCCGTATGTACAACCGAAATTATTGCATTTTCAAAAGCTAATACATATTTTGAAAAATTGAATTGTAAATTAATAGGAATAAGTGTTGATAGTAACTGGTCACATTTAGCATGGATATATGATATTTTTTTAAAAACAGGAGTTAGAGTTCCTTTTCCAATTATTGCAGATAGAAATGGTCAACTAGCAAGAAAATATGGAATGATTTCCTCTAGTGTAAGTAATACTGAAACAGTAAGAAATGTATTTATTATTGATGACAAAGGAGTTGTAAGATTAATATTAATATATCCAATGAATATAGGAAGGTGCATACCAGAAATATTAAGATGTTTAGAAGCATTACAAATTGCAGACAGCAATGAAGCTTCGATTCCAGCTAATTGGAAAAAAGGAGAGCCTATTATTATTCCTTCACCAACTAATTTTGAAGAACTGCTAGAAGAAAAAGAAAATATTATAAAAAACCATAATGGAATAGCATGGTACTTAAGCTTTAAGCAAAATAAATAAATTTTAAGAAAAAAATATTAATTCTACCCCCTTGACAGTTAACCATAATAAAGATAAAATAAAATAGTAAGTAGAAATATATTAAATAACAAGTTTATATTATATATTTTGTACATTGAAAATTAAATATAGAAGGAGTGGAAAACATTATGCTAGAAAATGAAATCTTAATTATAATAGCCACCTTTCTTATCTCAACAGCAATTATGATACCAATAGGGTTCATCTTAAGAAAAAAAATTGCAGAATCTAAGATTGAAAGCGCAGAAAATGAGGCTAAAAGGTTATTAGAAAATGCAAATAAGGAGGCTGAAAATAGAAAAAAAGAAGAAATATTCAAAGCCAAAGAGGAGATAATCCAAGCGAGAAACGAATTAGATAAGGAGATTAAAGAAAGAAGAGGCGAAGTTGCATTACAAGAAAAGAGAATTATTCAAAAAGAAGAAGCATTAGAAAGAAGAAACGATTCTTTTGAAAGAAGAGAAAAAGAATTAGAGAAAAAACATCAAGAATTAGATGAAGGAAAAAACGAACTAGACAATTTAATTAATAAACAGATGGAGGAATTGCAGAGAATTTCTGGTTTAACTAAAGAAGAAGCAAAAAAACAGATATTAACTGAATTAAACAAACAAATTTCTAGTGAAAAAGCTGCACTAATAAGAGAATTAGATGCAAAGGCTAAAGAAGAAGCCATTAAAAATGCAAAAGAAATTATAGGATTTGCTATTCAAAAATGCGCTGCTGACCATACTTCTGAGACTACAGTTTCTGTGGTGGCTTTACCAAATGACGACATGAAAGGTAGAATTATAGGTAGAGAAGGAAGAAACATAAAAGCTTTAGAAACTTTAACAGGAATTGACTTAATTATTGATGATACACCAGAAGCAGTTATATTATCTGGATTTGATCCACTAAGAAGAGAAGTTGCTAAAATTGCTTTGGAAAAATTAATTGAAGATGGCAGAATTCATCCAGCAAAAATAGAAGAAATGGTTGAAAAGGCAAAAGAAGAAGTAGAAGCTTCTATTAAAGCAGAAGGCGAAAGAGCAATGCTAGAAACGGGGGTAAACAACTTACATTCAGATTTAGTTAAACTAATTGGAAAATTAAAATATAGAACAAGTTATGGACAAAATGTTTTAAATCATTCTATAGAAGTTTCAAATTTAGCAAGAATCATGGCAGAAGAAATAGGTGTTGATCCTAAAATTGCCAGACGTGCAGGATTATTGCATGACATTGGTAAAGCACTAGACCACGATATGGAAGGGACACATGTTGAAATTGGTGTTGAAGTGTTACGAAAATTTAAAGAAAATGAATTAATAATTAATGCTGTACAAGCACACCATGGGGACGTAGAACCTAAAACAATAGAGGCTGTTTTAATACAAGCAGCTGACGCAATATCTGCATCAAGACCTGGAGCAAGGAGAGAAACATTAGAAACATATATTAAAAGACTAGAAAAATTGGAAGAAATTGCAGATTCATTTGAAGGAGTTGAAAAATCTTTTGCAATCCAAGCTGGCAGAGAGGTAAGACTAATTGTTAAGCCAGATAAAATTTCAGATGATGAAATGGTAATTATGGCAAGAGATGTAGCAAAAAAAGTAGAAGACGAAATGGAATATCCAGGACAAATAAAAGTTAATGTAATTAGAGAGACAAGAGCTATAGAGTATGCCAAATAAAAAGAACGCAAAGATGCGTTCTTTTATTTGGCACAAAATCGTTGAAAAAGAAAAAGATGTTTGATACAATATAAAATAAGCTAATAAAGAAAGGAATGAAATTCAATATGAAAATTTTAGTAATTGGAGATATTGTTGGAGACTGTGGACTAAAAAAAGTAAAAGAAATACTACCTAAATTAAAGGAAGATGAGAAAATAAATTTTATAATTGCAAATGGAGAAAATTCAGCTGATGGAATGGGAATAACAAAAAATATATTTGACGAACTATTATCATTAGGAGTTAATGTAATTACAATGGGTAATCATACCTGGGGGAAAAAAGATATTTTTAGCTTTATTCAACATAAACAACTTTTGGTACCAGCTAATTATTCTGCTAAAACACCAGGAAACCGATATGGAATATATGAATGTAATGGAAAGAAAATATGTGTTATTAATTTAATTGGCAGAACAAATATGAATGTTTTATCTGATAATCCCTTTATAATAGTAGAAAAAATAATAACTAAAATTAAAAAAATTGATATTATTTTAATTGATTTTCATGCAGAAGCAACAGCAGAAAAAATAGCTATGGGATATTTCTTAGATGGAAAAGTCTCTATAGTTTTTCGGAACACATACACATGTTCAAACAGCAGATAATAAAATTTTGGATAATGGTACAGCTTATATAACAGACATAGGAATGACAGGACCAAAAAAATCAGTTATTGGTATGAATTGTGAAGTTTCTATTAAAAGATTTTTAACTTTATTACCAGAAAAATATAAAGTAGCAAAAGACGAAGGGATTTTTAATGGATGCATATTTGAAATTGATGACATAACAAATAAAGCAATAAACATAAAAAGAGTAATTATTTAAAATCATATATTGTATACAAAGATAGAAAATTAAAGTAATTTGCAAATTAAATAAGAAATATGGCGAAAAACATGCATATTGCGCGATGAAATGTTTCCTTTTTTTACCAAAAATACTAGACAATATAATTAAAATATATTATAAATATATCTGTTACTAATGAAACAAAAAAATATATTTTAGGAGGCAAAAAAATGGATGTTTTAAAAATTTCATCAAAATCAAACCCAAATTCAGTAGCAGGAGCAATCGCAGGTTTGGTAAAAGAATCGAACAAAGCAGAAATGCAAGCTATTGGAGCAGGAGCATTGAATCAAGCTGTAAAAGCAGTAGCAATTGCAAGAGGATTTGTAGCACCAGCGGGAGTTGACCTAGTATGTATACCAGCTTTTGCAGAAGTAGAAGTGGAAGGAGAAGATAGAACTGGTATAAAATTAATTGTAGAATCAAGGAAGTAATAAGCAAAAAATAAATTAAGTGGGGGCAGAATATTTATTTCTGCCTTTTTTGTGGTTTACTATTGAAAAAACAACTATTTTATAATATATTTATCATGAAGATTAACCCATTATGTATTTTAAATCAAAAAATATATAGAAAGGCAAAAACAATGAAAAGCAATTTACCTAAAATTTTATTTGGATTATTCATTATAGGATTAGTTATATTTTCCATTTATATTTTATACTTTAACAAAGGTAAAGAAGATTCTTCTATACCGCAAACAGACATTGAACCACAAATTATAAATGACTTAAGACTAGGCATTGCTGAGTTTGATACTTTAAACCCTATATTGAGTAATAATAAAAACGTACAAGAAATATCGAAATTAATTTATGAACCATTAATAACCATTAGTAAAGAATATAAAGCAGAAGGATGCCTTGCAAGCGAATGGTCCATGATTGATAATAATGCCTATTTAATTAAATTAAGAGAAAATGTAAAATTTCATGATGGAAATAAATTCACAGCAAAGGATGTAAAATTTACAGTAGATAAAATTAAAGATGAAAGCATATCATCTATTTATAAAAATAATTTAAAAAATGTTTTAAATGTAGAAATTATTGATGAATACACAATAAAATTTACATTAACATCAAACATTCCTTTTTTTGAATATAATTTAACTTTTCCAATCTTGTCAGAAAACTATTATTTAAACCAAGACTTTGCAACAACTTCTAAAAATCAAAATCCAGTAGGAACAGGAAAGTACAAAATATCTTCACATGAACAAGAAGAAATAGTTCTGAAAAAAAACCAAAATTATTGGAACAATATAAATAAAACGGAAAATAATCAATATGGCATTAATACAGTTTCTGTTTTTTTGTATTCTTCTATGGGAGAAGTCTATAATGCATTTAAAATAGGAAACATTGATTTAGTTTATACTGACAATAATAATTTTGAAGAGTACATAGGAACACTGGGATATAACAAAAAAGAATTTAAAGGGAGACAATATGATTTTATTGCATTAAATTGCAATTCAAATGTATTATCTAATTTAGAAATTAGAAGGGCAATTTCATATGCAATTGATAAATCAGCAATAAATTCTAATATTTATAACAACAAATACTATACTGCAGAATTTCCTTTAGATTATTCTAATTGGATTTATACAAATCAAACGGCAAGTTCGGGGTATAACCCAGAACAAGTCAACACAATATTATTGGAAAATGGATGGAACTTAAAAAATAATGTGTGGCAAAAAACTATAAATAATACCACAATAAGGGCTAATCTTACACTAATTGTTAATTCGACAAATGAACAAAGGTGCTTAGTAGCCGACAATATAAAAGAGCAATTGTCTGCTGTTGGAATTAATGTAACAGTTAGAAAAGTAAGTAATTCACAATACCAAAACTATTTAAAAAACAAAAACTATGATATGATTCTTATGGGAACAAATATAGGATTTTCACCAAATATAAATACATATTTAGGAGAAACAAATTACTCTAATTATACAAATGAAGAATTAAAAAATATTTTATTAGAAGTCTATAATATTTCTGACGAAAATTTATTAAAAGAAAAATATAATAGGGTTTATGAAATTTATAGATCAGAAATTCCTTTTATTAGTTTATATTTTAATAAAAATGTAGTTTGCTATAGTTCAAATTTAATGGGGGACATTTCACCTAATTGCTATAGTATTTTCTACAACATTGAAAACTGGTATAGACAATATTAAAGTTATAATATAAAAAAATTAAAAAAACTATTGACAAATAAATTTAATACTATATAATATAGCAAACAAACGTTTAGAGGAGGAAAAATAAATGAGTAATGATAATACAGAAAAAAAGAAAGCATTAGAAGCAGCAATGGGACAAATTGAAAAGCAATTTGGGAAAGGCTCTATAATGAAATTGGGAGATTTTCAGGCTATGAATATAGAAGCAATTTCAACTGGAGCATTAAGCCTAGATGTGGCATTAGGAATTGGTGGATTACCAAGAGGAAGAATTATAGAAATATTTGGACCAGAATCTTCTGGTAAAACTACATTAGCTTTACATGTTGTTGCAGAAGCACAAAAACTTGGTGGAGAAGCAGCTTTCATTGATGCTGAACATGCACTAGACCCTGTATATGCAAAACATTTAGGAGTAGATATTGAAAACTTAATTGTATCTCAACCAGATACAGGAGAACAGGCATTAGAAATTGCAGAAGCCCTAGTAAGAAGTGGAGCAATTGATGTAATTGTTGTAGACTCTGTGGCAGCGCTTGTACCTAAAGCAGAAATAGATGGCGATATGGGCGATTCACATATTGGACTTCAGGCAAGACTAATGTCACAAGCATTAAGAAAACTTGCTGGAGCAATTAATAAATCAAAATCTATTATTATTTTTATTAACCAGCTACGAGAAAAAGTAGGAGTTATGTTTGGAAATCCGGAAACAACTCCTGGAGGTAGAGCATTAAAATTTTATGCTTCTGTTAGACTAGACATTAGAAAAATAGAAAACATTAAGCAAGATGGAGAAGTAGTTGGAAATAGAGCTAAGGTAAAAGTAATAAAAAATAAAGTAGCACCTCCTTTTAGAGAAGCTGAATTTGATATTGTTTATGGAAAAGGAATTTCTAAGGAAGGAAACATTTTAGACTTAGCTGTTAACTTAGACATTATTGAAAAAAGTGGCTCATGGTTTAGTTATAATGGAGAACGCATAGGACAAGGCAGAGAAAATGTAAAACAATATTTGGCTGAAAACCCAAAATTACTAAATGAAATTGAACAAAAAATTAGAGAAAATTTTAATACTGCTTTTGAAAAAAGTTTGGGAGAAGAAGAAATAGACAATAATGATATAGATATAAAGGAGTAGAATAAATGTGTATACAGCAGAAGAATTTGATAATTTAAAAACAAAAATACTAAAATATATTTTATATAAAAAAAGGACAGAACAAGAAATAAAACAAAAATTCAATACAGTTGACAGCAATATTCTAGAAAGTGCAATAGAATATTTAAAACAAGCAGGCTATATTAATGACAATGATTACATTAAAAGAGCAATAAATGAGTTTATGAATTTAAACAACTTATCAATAAAAGAAATAAGATTTAAGTTAGCTTCTAAGGGATTACAACAAGATTTGGTGGATGACTATATATATGCTAATAAAGACGAACTACTAGAATATGAAATTACTTCTGCAAAAAAAATATTTAATAAAAAAATAAAAAATACAGATTTAGAAATACTTAAAAATTATTTATATAAAAAAGGATATATGGAAGAAACAATTCATATAGTTTTAGAAGGTGTAAAAAATGGCAGTGAATACTGTACTTAGCTTAGAGACAAATAAATATGAAATAAAACTAGAAAACTTTGAAGGACCATTAGATTTATTATGTCATTTAGTAGACAAAAATAAAATGGATATAACAAAAGTAAACATAAGTGAAATTACAGATCAATACATTGACTATATTAATAAAATGGAAGAATTAAAACTTGAAACAACAAGTGAATTTTTAGTAATGGCTTCAACTTTAGTATATATAAAGTCGAAAATTTTATTGCCAAATGAAATTGAAGACGAATCTGAATTAACTGAAGAAGAATTAATTAGAAGGATTATAGAATATAAAAAATATAAAGAGATTTGCAAAGTCTTTAAGAAAAACATAGAAATATTTTCAAAAAGAATATATAAATTGCCAGATAAAATAGAATTACCTAAGCAAAAAATAGAAAAAAAATATTCAAAGGAAGTTATTCCAGAATTATATGCTAACATATTAAAAGCAAACAAAGAAAAAAAGAATCAAAATGCTATAAATATTGAAAAAATAGCCATTATAGACCATATTACTGTAGCAAGTAAAGTAAAACAAATTTTAAAAGAACTAATAAAAAAACATAAATTTGTTTTTAACCAATTATTTACATTAAAAAAGTGCTCTAAAAATGAAGTCGTAACAGCATTTTCGGGTTTACTTGAATTAGAAAAGAGAAATAAGATAACAGCAATACAAAAAATAAATTTTGGGGATATTACAGTCGAAAAGACCAAAAAGTAGATTTTTTTCCTTAGTTGTGATATAATATAAATATAAACCCAATAAGGAGGCAAAAAAATGAGGACGGAACGTTTCGTGGCTTGCTTGGGGATCATAATGATAATCGGTTTTTTGACGATGCTGGGGTTCGCGATAATTGATTCGAAAAACATGAGTAATGCATACAATGAATTACGCGAGATAAAGGAGGACGAGATAGCCTTCTTGTTAGAAGAAAGCAAAAAAGAGCACATGATGGTTCTTCAAGAGATGGTACAGGAAACAAGTAACGTTATAAAACTGGGAGACCGGATCACCAGTGAGGAGAAAGACCTTATTTACTCTTCTGCAAGTAACTTTGCAAAAGAGCAAAGCCTTGAAGCAGCAAGGCACTACATAGGCGTGTTAGCCTATGTTGTATGCCAACACGAGGCAGTCCAATGATAGATCCTAATTTGGAACTATTAAAAAAGCATACTCTATAAAGAGCATGCTTTTTTAATGCTATAATTATAGTATGAAATATAATTTATTATAGTAGCATAAAAATTAGTTAATAAAATAAACCTTAAAATAGCAATACTAAATTTATAATGTGACTATATAAAATTTTAAACAATATTAAACAATATGAAAATTTGTATTGACAAATAAAAAATAAAGTTTTACAATAATCAATTGTTAGGTATCTAACAATTGATTATTTGTAAAGGTAAATATTATGTGTAATTATGAACTAGGTAGAAACATACACATGTTGTCAAGACTACTAAAAAGGAATACAGATATAGAAGTTATAAAATATGGAATAACAGGTGTGCAGTCAGCAATGATTGGATTTATTTATGAAGAATCTAGAAAAAAAGATATCTTTGCAAAAGACATAGAAAAAGTTTTTGATTTAAGAAGAGCAAGTTCAGCAGGAATATTACAAAACATGGAAAGAAAAGGACTAATTAAAAGAGAGATGATAGGAACTGATGCGAGGTTAAGAAAAATATTACTAACTAAAAAAGCTTTAGAATTAAGAAAAAAACTAGATAAAAGTATTAAAAACATGGAAAAGAAAATGCAAGCTGAATTAACAAATGAAGAAATAAAAAAATATTTAGAGTTAACTAAAAAAATGGCAAAAAATTTAGAAAGGAGAATGTAAAATAATGATAAAAAAACTTTCAAAATATATAAAACAATATAAAAAAGATTCTGTATTAACACCCTTATTTGTTATTCTTGAAGTTGTAATGGAGGTAATAATACCATATCTAATGGCAAAAATAATAGATATTGGTGTACAAAATGGAGACTTGAATTATATACTAAAAATAGGTTCTATTTTAGTATTATCTGCCTTTTTATCATTAACATTCGGAGTATTATCTGGAAGATTTGCTGCAAAAGCATCATCAGGATTTGCAAAAAATTTAAGACAAGGAATGTTTTATAATATACAAAATTATTCATTTACAAATATAGATAAATTTTCAACATCAAGTTTAGTAACAAGACTTACAACAGATGTAACTAATGTGCAAATGGCATTTCAAATGATAATTCGTATACTTGTTAGAGCACCAATAATGCTTATATTTGCATTAGTAATGGCATTTAACATTAATAGCAAATTAGCATTAATATTTGTATTTACCATGCCAATTTTATCAGTAGCATTATTTTTTATAGCAACAAAAGCACATCCATATTTTGAAAAAGTATTTAAAAAATATGATGTACTAAATAGAGTAGTTGGCGAGAATTTAAATGCAATTAGAGTTGTAAAATCATATAACAGAGAAGACCATGAAGAACAAAAATTTGAAGAAGTAAATGGTAGAGTATATGACTTATTTAAAAAAGCTGAAAAAGTGGTCGCTTTTAACGGACCTGCAATGCAACTTACAATATATACTTGTATTTTACTTCTTTCTTGGATAGGTGCAAAAATGATAGTTGGTAATACCATGCAAACAGGAGAATTATCTAGTATAATAACATATGCATGGCAAATATTATCTAGTTTAATGATGTTGTCATTTGTATTTGTAATGATAATAATAGCTAAATCATCTGCAGAAAGAATTATTAAAGTACTAGACGAAGAAAGCACAATTAAAAATAAAGAAAACCCAGTAAAGGAAGTAAAGGATGGTTCGATAAAATTTGAAAATGTGTCATTCCAATATGATGATGCAAAGGCAGAAGACGAACTTCCTTTAGTTGATATAAATATAGATATAAAACCAGGAGAAACTATAGGAATAATAGGGGCAACAGGAAGTTCTAAATCAACAATAGCAAATTTAATTCCAAGACTATATGATGTAACAAAAGGTTCAATTAAAGTAGGAGGAATAGATGTAAGGGACTATGACATAGAGACGTTGAGAAATGAAGTTGCAGTTGTATTACAAAAAAATGTATTATTTTCTGGAACAATAAAAGAAAACCTAAAATGGGGAAATAAAGAAGCCACAGATGAAGAAATAATTAAAGCATGCAAACTTGCACAAGCAGACCAATTTATACAAGAATTTCCAGATAAATACGACACAATATTAGACCAAGGGGGAACAAATGTATCTGGAGGGCAAAAACAAAGGCTTTGTATAGCAAGAGCACTACTCAAAAAACCAAAAATATTAATATTAGATGACTCAACATCTGCTGTAGATACCAAAACAGATGCACTAATTAGAAAGGCGTTTAGGGAAGAAATACCAAATACAACTAAAATAATAATAGCTCAAAGAATAACATCAGTAGAAGACGCAGATAGAATAATAGTTTTAGATGATGGCAAAATAAATGGAGTTGGAACATCAAAAGAATTATTAGAAACAAATGAAATATACAAAGAAGTATATGAATCTCAAAAGAAAGGGGATGAAGATGATGGAACAGAAACTAGAAAAGAGTAGAAATACATTTAAAACTTTAAAAAGACTATTAAAGTATGTAACAAGTACATATAAGCTTCAATTTGTAATAGTATGCATTAGTATTATAATAAGTGCTATTGCAAGTGTTTTAGGAGTCCAATTTATTAAATATTTAATAGATGATATAATAACACCTCTAATAGGAAATCAAAATCCAGATTATAGCGCTTTATTACAAGCAATAATTGCTATGGCCGTAATTTATATACTTGGAATAATTGGAACATACTTATATAACAGATTAATGATTAATATATCACAAGGAGTGCTAAAAAGAGTAAGAACAGAAATGTTCCATCATATGCAAACACTGCCAATAAAATATTTTGACAGCCATCCACATGGAGAAACAATGAGTACATATACTAATGATGTAGATACATTAAGGCAAATGATATCACAAAGTATACCACAAGTATTTTCTTGTATAATTTCTATGATTGCCATATTATTTGCAATGTTTGCAACAGATATTTATATGACGCTGTTTGTATTAACCATGGTTTTAGTAATGATTTTAGTATCTAAATTTTTTGCCAAAAGAAGTTCTAAAAATTTTATTGCACAGCAAAAGAATTTAAGCATAGTAGACCGGTTATATAGAAGAAATGATGGCAGGACAAAAAGTTGTTAAAGTATTCTGCCATGAAGAAGAAAACAAGAAAAACTTTGACAAATTAAATGAAGCGCTATGTGACAGTATGACAAAAGCTAATAGCTATGCTAATACATTAATGCCTTGTATTATGAATATAGGCAATTTAGGATATGTATTAGTTGCTGTTATAGGTGGAATTTTAACTATAAATGGAATATTAACAATTGGAGGAATTGCCGCGTTTTTGCAATATATAAAAGCATTTACAAATCCATTAGGGCAAGTATCTCAGCAAATGAATTCTATTATAATGGCTTTAGCTGGTGCAGAAAGAATTTTTGACTTAATAGATGAAGAACCAGAACAAGACAATGGATATGTAACACTTGTTAATTGCAAAGAAGAAAATGGAAAAATAGTAGAAGTAGAAGAAAGAACAAATATGTGGGCTTGGAAACATCCACACCACGATGGACGCATAACATATACGAAATTATGTGGAAACGTAGAATTAGAACATGTTAAGTTTGGATATGAAAAAAATAAAGAAATTTTGCATGACATATCTTTGGTTGCAAAAGCAGGTGAGAAAGTTTCGTTTGTTGGTGCAACAGGTGCTGGAAAAACAACGATTACAAATTTAATAAACAGATTTTACGATATACAAGGTGGAAAGATACGATATGATGGAATAAATATTAAAAAAATTAAAAAACAAGATTTAAGAAGATCTTTAGGAATGGTACTACAAGATACGAATCTTTTTACAGGAACAATTAGAGAAAATATTAGATATGGTAAGTTAAATGCAACAGACGAAGAAGTAGAACAGGCTGCAAAACTTGCAAATGCAGATAAGTTTATAAAACATTTACAAAAAGGATATGACACTATAATAGAAGGAAGTGGAGAAGGATTATCTCAAGGACAAAGACAGTTGCTTTCAATAGCAAGAGCAGCGTTAAATAATCCACCAGTATTAATTTTAGATGAAGCAACATCTTCAATAGATACAAGAACAGAAAAAGTAGTCCAAGACGGTATGGATAAACTAATGAAAGGAAGGACTGTTTTTGTAATAGCACATAGACTATCAACAATTAAAAATTCAGATTTGATTATGGTATTAGATCATGGAAGTATTATAGAACGTGGAAAACATGAAGAGTTAATAAAACAACATGGAATGTACTATGGTTTATATACAGGAGCAATTGAAATAGACTAATAAATTTTAAATAAACTAAAATTCAATTATTTAAAAGTTATTTTTAATAATTGAATTTTTAATTAATATATGATATAGTTTATAAAATAAAAACAATTTATATTTTATAAAACTAACAATTAAACGTTTAAAACTTTAATTTATAGTAAGGAGACCAAATGGATAATTATTTATTAGTAAAAATTTTAATGTTACCAGGTGTAATTATAGCTATTACATTCCATGAATTTGCACATGCATATGCTGCAGACAAATTAGGAGATTATACTCCTCGTTCGCAAGGAAGACTAAATTTAAATCCTTTGACTCATATTGATCCAATAGGATTTATACTATTACTATTAGCAGGTTTTGGATGGGGAAAACCTGTACAAATAAATCCACGCAATTTTGACAATAAAGTGTCATTGCGTACTGGTGAAGCGATTGTATCTTTTGCAGGTCCATTAATGAATTTTATATTGGCAATTATTTTTATGATATTAACTGTTGCAATACAATTTTTTGCACCTGATACTACCTTATTTAATGTTTTATACTCTATATGTAGCTTTAGCTGTGTTATTAATATAGGATTAGGAATATTCAATTTAATCCCACTACCACCGTTAGATGGGTCAAAAATATTAAAAAATTTTTTACCATATAATGCGGTAAACTGGTTTGAAAATAACGAAAGAATATTTTATATTATATTTTTAGTAATTTGGATTACTGGTATTTCTTCATTTATTTTAACACCAATATTTAACGCTGTATACAGTGGATTAAACTGGCTAGTTTTAAACATTTTTGAATTATTTTTATAATATAAAATTAACAAAAACTACTATAATAAGGAGTGAAAACTATAAAAAATACATATATATTAGGAATTGAAACAAGCTGTGATGAAACTTCTGTAGCAATTGTAAAAAACGGAAGAGAAGTATTGTCTAATGTAATAAATTCACAAATTAAAATACATGAAAAATATGGTGGAGTTGTACCAGAAATAGCCTCTAGATGTCATGTCGAGGCTATTAATACTGTTGTACAAAAATCATTAAAAGAGTCAAATGTAAAATTAGACGAAATAGATGCAATTGCATGTACTTATGGACCAGGACTAGTTGGAGCTTTATTGGTAGGAGTGTCTTATGCAAAAGCATTAAGCTATGCTTTAAAGAAGCCTTTAATTGCAGTAAATCATATACAAGGGCATATTGCAGCTAATTATGTAACACATAAAGAATTAGAACCACCATTTTTGTGTTTAATTATTTCTGGAGGACATACTCATCTAGTTCATATTAAAGATTATACGGAATTTAATGTTTTAGGAAAAACTCGTGATGATGCAATAGGAGAAGCTTTTGACAAAGTTGCAAGAGTTATAGGATTGGGATACCCAGGTGGCCCAAAAGTAGATAAACTAGCAAAAGAAGGTATACCTGATATTAAATTACCCCAAACGAATTTAGATAATTTAGATTTTAGTTTTAGCGGAATTAAAACAGCAATTATTAATTTAATGTATCATCATCCAGAAACAAACAAAGCTAACTTATGTGCAAGTTTTGAAAAAGATGTTACCGAGATTTTAACAAAAAATACTTTAAAAGCAGCACAAAATTTAAATATAAAAACTATTGCATTAGCTGGAGGAGTATCTGCAAATAGTTATATAAGAAATGAATTTGAAAAGCTAAAAAAAATGGACTATAAAATATATTATCCAGAAATTACATTATGTACAGATAATGCCGCAATGATTGCTGCAGCACGGATATTATTATTTTAAAAAAGAAAAATTTGCAAATTTAAAACTTAATGCAGTACCAAATTTGAAGTTATAAAAGGAGTAAAATATGAGTATATTTGCTATTGCAGATTTACATTTATCATTTGGAAACAATAAGCCAATGGATATATTTGGTGAAAACTGGGATGAACATTTTGAAAAAATAAAAAAAAATTGGGAAGAAACTGTAACTAATGAAGATACAGTACTTATATTAGGCGACTTTTCGTGGGCAATGTATTTAAATGATACAATTAATGATTTTAAATATTTGTCTAATTTACCTGGCAAAAAACTATTATTAAAAGGAAACCATGACTATTGGTGGACAACTCTTAAATCTATGAGAAGCTTTTTAAAACAAAATAATTTTGAGAACATAGATTTTATTTATAACAATAGCTATAAAATTCGGCAATTATATTATAGCAGGATGCAGAGGATGGTCTGCACTAAAAACAGAAGAAAATAAGAAAATATTAAAAAGAGAAAAACTAAGATTAGAATTATCTTTAAAAAATGGTATAATAAATTATGGAAACAAAAGTCCAATTATTGTAGTAATGCATTATCCGCCATTTAATGATTTAGGTGATGAATGTAACTTTGTAGAAACAATGAAAAAATATAATGTAATTAAATGTATCTATGGACACTTGCATGGACAATCACACAAAGAAGCTATTGAAGGAATGGTAGAAAATATTATGTTTCAACTAGTTAGTTGTGACTATACACAATTTAGATTAATAAAATTAGTTTAAAGCACTTGCAATTGCAGTATTTTATGATATAATATAAAAGCTGTTGAAAAGCAAAAATTATTGGAGGAATGAGTTTAAAATGAGTATTAAAATTGAAAAAACAAAAAATAATAATGAATTAAAATTAGAATTTAAAATTGAATCAGAAAAATTTGATGAAGCAATTAAAGAAGTTTTTCGTAAAAACATGAAACACTTTACTATACCAGGTTTTAGAAAAGGCAAAGCGCCAATGAATATTGTAGAAAAATTCTATGGTGATGAAATTTTCTATGAAGATGCATTTAATGAATTAGTTGGTCCAATATACGAAAAAGAACTTGAAGAAAACAAAATCGAAGCTGTTAGCAAACCAGATATAGATATTACTCAAATTGGTAAAGGAAAAGATTTAATTTTTACAGCTATAGTTCAAACAAAACCAGAAGTAACAGTTGGAAAATATAAAGGTATAGAAATACCAAAAATTGAGTATAATGTATCTGACGAAGATATTAATCATGAATTACTACATATGCAAGAAAAAAATTCAAGAATAATAACAATTGAAGATAGAAATGTAGAAGATGGTGATATTGTTGTTATTGACTTTGAAGGATTTGTAAATGGTACAGCATTTGAAGGTGGAAAAGCCGAAAACCATGAACTAACAATTGGTAGTCATACATTTATTGAAGGATTTGAAGAACAACTAATTGGAATGAAAATTAATGAAGAAAAAGAAATAAATGTAAAATTCCCTGACGAATATTTTTCAAAAGATTTGGCAGGAAAAGATGCAACATTTAAAGTAAAACTACATCAAATAAAGAAAAAAGAATTGCCTACATTAGATGACGAATTTGCTAAAGACGTTAGTGAGTTTGATACTTTAAAAGAATTAAAGGAAAGCATACAAAAAAAATTAGAAAAAGAAAACCAATCAAAAGCAAAATACGAAACAGAAGAAGCAGCAATTAAAGCTGTATGTAATAATACCGAAGTAGAAATACCTTCTGGAATGATAGAAACAGAAATAGATAATATGTCAAAGGAAATAGAAGGAAGACTTGCATACCAGGGTCTTAAATTGAATGACTACTTAAAAATGATAGGAAAATCAATAGAAGATTTTAGAAAAGACTACGAAAAACAAGCAGAAGAAAGTGTAAAATCTAGACTAGTTTTAGAGGCTGTTGCAAAAGATGCCAATATAATAGTTTCTGATATTGAAATTAGTGAAAAACTAAAAGAAATGGCTGAAAAATATGGAAAAAAAGAAGACGAAATAAAACAGAACGAACAATTAACAAAATACATAGAAGAAAGTATTAAGACAGAAAAATCAATTAAATATATTGTAGACAATGCTAAATTTACTAAAAAGTAAATAAGGAGGATAAATAATGATAAATAATAGTTTAGTACCATATGTTATTGAACAAACAAATAGAGGGGAAAGATCATATGATATTTTCTCTAGACTATTAAAAGATAGAATAATATTTTTAGGAGAGGACGTAAATCCTACAACTTCAAGCTTAGTTATAGCACAACTATTATTTTTGGAATCTGAAGACCCAGATAAAGAAATTAATTTATATATTAATTCACCAGGAGGTTCTATTACTGATGGTATGGGAATTGTAGACACTATGAATTATATTAAATGCCCTGTATCAACAATTTGCATTGGAATGGCGGCTAGTATGGGGGCTGTTTTACTTGCATCTGGCGAAAAAGGAAAAAGATTTGCTACACCAAATGCTGAAATATTAATTCACCAGCCACTAATAGCCGGTGGGGGACTATCTGGACAAACAACAGAAATAAAAATACATGCAGATCATATGGTAAAAACAAGGCAAAAATTAAATAAATTATTAAGTGATAGAACTGGTCAAAGTTTAGAAACAATAGAAAAAGATACAGAAAGAGATAATTATATGACTTCAGAAGAAGCATTAAAATATGGATTAATTGATGGAATACTAAATAAAAGAATATAACAAAAAAACTTAACCTTGTTACATAGGAAAAATTGGGACACAAAATAAATGATGTGCCCCTTAAAATTTAAATAAGGAGTATGCCATGCCTAAAAACGATTTAAATAAAAATATTAAATGTTCTTTTTGTGGTAAATCACAAGATTCTGTTAAAAAAATTATTGCAGGACCAAATGTTTTTATATGTGATGAATGTATTCATGTATGTAATAATATACTAGATGATGAATTTTTAGAAAGCGAAATAGAATATAACATATCTGATGAAAAAATTCCAAATCCAAAGGAAATAAAAGATATTCTAGATCAATATATTGTAGGCCAAGATAATGCCAAAAAAACTTTATCTGTAGCAGTATATAATCACTATAAACGTATTAATAGTGAGGATAAAGATAAAGACGTTGAAATTCAAAAGAGTAATATTTTACTACTAGGACCAACAGGATGTGGAAAAACATTACTAGCACAAACACTAGCTAAAATTTTAGATGTACCTTTTGCAATAGCAGATGCTACTACATTAACAGAAGCCGGATATGTGGGAGAAGATGTTGAAAACATATTGTTAAGATTAATACAAGCCGCAGATTATGATATTTCTAAGGCAGAAAAAGGTATTATATATATAGACGAAATTGATAAAATATCAAGAAAGTCAGAAAATCCATCAATTACAAGAGATGTTAGTGGAGAAGGAGTGCAACAAGCCCTACTAAAAATAATAGAAGGTACTGTAGCTTCTGTACCACCACAAGGGGGAAGAAAACACCCTCATCAAGAGTTTTTACAAATTAATACAGAAAATATATTATTTATTTGTGGGGGAGCTTTTGAAGGACTAGAAAATATAATCAAGGATAGAATTGGGAAAAAATCAATTGGCTTTGGTGCTACAATAGAAAGCAAAAAAGAGGTTGATAAATATAAAATTTATGAAGAATTACTACCACAAGACTTGCTAAAATTTGGATTAATTCCAGAATTTGTTGGTAGATTACCAATTATTGCAACATTAAAAGAATTAGACAAAGATGCTTTAATAAAAATTATTTCAGAACCAAAAAATGCATTAGTTAAACAATACAAAAAATTATTCAAATTTGATAATGTAGAACTTGAATTTGAGCCAGAAGCATTAAATTTAATTGTAGACAAAGCAATCGAAAGAAAAACAGGAGCAAGAGGACTAAGAGCCATTATAGAAGAAGTAATGAGGGATATTATGTTTGACATTCCATCTAATCCTAAAATAGAAAAGTGTATTGTAACAAAAGAAACAGTAGAAAAGGGAACAGCTCCAAAGGTAATAGTTAATGAAAATAGAACAGAACTAAAAAGAATTATAAAAAAGAAAATAGAACCTAAAAAAAGCAATAAAACAGCATAAAATATGGTGCCTTAAAATAGGCACCATATTTTATGTCAAATTATTCCTGCTCTAATTTATAATAAGATTTTTTCCCTTTTTTCAAAAGAGCATAACCCTTTTTAAAATCTTTATTAGAAAAGATATAAGAAATATCTTCTATTTTTTCATCATTCAATGAGATTCCACCTTGTAAAATTAAAGTCTTTGCTTGTCCTTTAGAATTTGCAAAACCGCATTTAATTATAGCATCTAAAATAGAAATATTACAATCTTTTAATTTTATTGTAGGCATATTTTCAGTATTAAGTAAAGTACCGCCAAATAGTGAATTCGCAGCTTCTTCAGCTTTTTTTGCTTCTTCTTTTCCATGAATTAAAGATGTAATTTCAAATGCAGCAATTTTTTTGGCCTCGTTTATGGACTCATATTTTAAATTAGATAATCTTTCTACTTCAGACATTGGGAGAAAAGTAAGCAAACATAAAACAGTTTTAACATCTTCATCAGCAATATTTCGCCAGTACTGATAGAACTCGTATGGAGAAGTTTTTTTAGGATCTAGCCATAATGCTCCTTTTTCTGTTTTCCCCATTTTTTTGCCTTCCTTTGTTGTAAGGAGCTTAAAAGTAAGCCCATATGAATCATCATTACCTAGTTTTCTAATTAAATCCACACCGCCAATAATATTAGACCACTGATCATTACCACCAAGCTGTAATTTACAACCATAATGATCATGCAAATATAAAAAGTCATAAGATTGCATTAACATATAGCTTAGTTCAAAAAAAGTTAGCCCTTGTTCCATTCTTTGTTTATAACATTCAGCAGTAAGCATGCGATTAACAGAAAATAAACTACCAATGTTTCTTACAAAGTCTATGAATTTCAAATCTAATAACCAATCTGCATTATTTACAATAATTGCAGCATTTTTACCTTCAAAATCTAAAAACTTAGAAAGCTGTATTTTAAAACATTCAACATTATGATTAATTTCTTCACGAGACATCATCCTTCTCATATTACTTTTACCAGAAGGATCACCAATAGTAGCAGTACCTCCACCAATTAAAATAATTGGTTTATGACCACATTTTTGCATATGAGATGCTACCATCATAGAGACAAAATGCCCTACATGAAGGCTATCTGCTGTTGGATCAAAACCTATATAAAAAGGAACGCTCTCCTTTTGAAATAATTCTTTTACTTCTTTTTCATGAGTAATTTGCTCAATAAAACCACGTTCATATAGTATATCAAATACGTTTGACATTATTACCAATTCCTTTCATCTTTTAATTTTTACTATTTTAACATAGTGGTAAATTCTAGTCAATAGAGAAGATATATAACTATAATATTTTGTTTAAAACTTAAATTTAAGGTAAAAATAATAGTAAGGGTGAACTATTTATGATATTTGTTTTTATATTACTAGGAATTATAATTTTCTTATGCATTTATTTTTTACTAATCTTATTTTCAACTATAAAAATAAGATTAATAAATTTAAAGTTTAATAACATATTACAATATAAACTACAATATGAATACAAAATACATATAGAAATTTACTTTTTTAATAAAATAAAAATACTTGGAATACATCTTAACCAGAATAGCAAGTTATTTAAAAAAGCAAAGCTCCCATCAATTTCAACAGATATTAAATATAGTAATTTTATTTTTAAAGTATTAAAAAAATTACATTTACAAGTAGAAGAGTTTTATATGAAATTTTATTTAGGAACAGAAAACACTTTCCTCACAAATTCGCTAGTACTTTTCTTATCAATAATTGTTTCTATAATATTACCTCATATTGTTGAAACTAAAGATTATAATAAAATATTTTATCAGATATTACCTATTCAAAATGGTAAAAATTGTTTAGATTTTAAACTAAATAGTATAATAAGCATAAAAATGGTGCATATTATAAACATAATATATATTTATTTACAAGAAAAAGGTGGGGATAAAAATGGAAGAGCATCCAATAGAAGGTTTAATGATAACAGCAATGAACAGTATTCAAGACATGGTCGATGTAAATACAATTATAGGAGAGCCAATTGAAACATCTAATAATGTTGTAGTTATACCAATTTCAAAAGTAACGTTTGGATTTGCAGCAGGTGGAAGTGAATTTAAAGGCGAAACGATTGATGAATACACAAAAAAGGAAAAAGAAGAAGAAATTCAGTATAGGCTTCCTTTTGGTGGAGGAAGTGGAGCAGGAGTTAATATAAGCCCAGAAGCATTTTTAATTATTCAAGAAGGACAAGTAAAACTATTACCAGTAAATCATGTTTCAGCAGTTGACAAATTAATAGACTACGTTCCAGATTTGTTAGATAAAATAAATAAAGTATTAAATAAACAATTAGATCAAAAGCAAAAAGAACAAGAAAAGAATGCTACAAAAGAATCTATTACTAAAGAAAACGATAGACCTAAAGTTAAAGCAGAAAAAATAAAACCACAGTATAAAGAAAACTGGAAAAACGATTACGAAGTAGAGTATGATGAAACAGAAGATATTGTCAATGACATTATAGATATGGAAAATTTTGAAAAATAAATTCATAAAGCTTTTATCTTATGCTTTAAAGCTAACTTTAGATAAAAGCTTTATCTGATTTTTCTCTTTTAAAGTTCTTTCAATATTACGCATAGCATCCTTTTTTGCTAATTCATTACGTTTATCATACAACTTTTTACCTTTTGCAATTCCGAGTTCAACCTTTACAAAATTATTTTTAAAATATAAGCAAACAGGAATTAATGAATATCCTTTTTGTTTAATTAATCCTATTAATTTATTAATTTCGTTTTTATTTAGAAGTAATTTTCTATCTCTTAAAGGGTCTTTATTGTAAATATTTCCATGTTCATATGGGCTAATATGTAATCCATATATGTATATTTCTCCATTTTTTATAGTTGCATATGAATCTTTTAAATTTACTTTTCCACTTTTAATTGATTTAATTTCTGTACCACTTAAAACAATTCCTGCTTCCAATGTATCTAATATAAAATAATTATGATTGGCATTAGGATTTTTAGAAATAATTTTTGCCATATCAAATCTCCTCATTAATAATATAATCTTATTATAACAAATATTCAATAAAAAGCAATATGACAGGAATAATACACTAAATAAGAAAAAAGAGCAGAACAAAAATCTGCTCCAATCAAATAATATTTATTTACGTAATTCATTGTTTTGTGTTACATAATACCAAGTTAAAGCAATAATCGCAATTCCCACAGTACCCATAATTAGCCATATCCAAGTAGTTCTGCTTATTCCACTCACTCCAGAACTAGAAGCATCTGTTGAGGTTCTAGCTGCTGCATATCCACTAGAATCAGCCATATCATTACTACTAGCATGAAATACATTTTCAATTCCTCTACCAATATCACTAGCAGCATTTTGAATTCCATTTCCAACATCCGAAGCTATATTTTTTACAGTCTCACCTGCGTTTTCAATTGTATGTTCACTCTTATTTATAGAGTCTTTTAATTCATTTTCTAAATTTGTGTTACTAGCAAAACATGTAATAGAAATTAAAAAAATTGTAAATATTATTAATATAGATAATAACAACTTATTTTTCATAATATCCTCCTATAATTTTTTTGAACTATTTATATTATTGTTTTTTTTATAAAAAAATATTCATATAAAAAAATAAAAAACAGATAAAATAATCTGTTTTTTATAAAATTTATTTTTTCATTTTTATAATTATTGCAATTCCTAATAAAATGAGTAAAACTCCAACAACAAGCAATAAAATGTTTAAAATGTTAGCCATACTAAGTTCAGAATCTGTTGCACTATCTATTACAGAGGATATAGAATTACTATATATTGGCGTATTTGAAAAGTTATTGGCATTTGCCGAATTTGAATTTGTACTTGTATTTGTATTTGCATTATTAGATGAATTTTGCGTTAAGTCTATTTCAATACCAGGCGAATTAGAATTTGTGCTATTAGAAAATGAATTAGTATAAAGGTTTTCAGCAAAACTTTCCATTTCATTTTCTCTAATACTATTAATTAAGTTCATATCTAATGCGTATGCATTAACTACAAATAAACAAATAAGTGAAATTGCTACTACTAATATAAAAGTAATTTTTTTCATAAGTTTGCCTCCTAAAATATATAAATGATTTTAATATTATGATATAATAATACACAATAAAAATAAAAAAGTCTATAGATTTAATAAAATTTATAAAATATTTATTAAGATATGATTTATATATTTGTCCGAAAATTTATCAAATTCCACATTTGACAAAATTTATATTTTCATATTGGTAAAAGCATTGATAAAAATCGTCAAAACATATATAATGTTTAAAGACAAAAAAATGTTTTTATACAAAGGAGGAATTGAATAAAATGAAAACAAAATCAACATTAAAGGAAATTGCAAACAATTACTTGACACAAACTAATGGGGAAACGGGTATTACCCTAGTAGCTCTTGTAATAACTATCGTTGTCTTGCTAATATTAGCAGGAGTAACCATTACAGATTTATTAGGAGATGACGGGATAATAAAAAAGGCACAAGACGTTGCTGACTTAATGAACAATGCAATACAAAGCGAACAAAATGAAATGAACACTTTACTAAATGAATTAGATGAAATAAATAATGAAGATGCATTGTTGGAAGTTGTGGAGCGCAAGGAAGACAATATAACAGTAAAAATAAATAAAAATAATTTAAAAGATTATCAATTTAGCATAGATGGAACAAACTATACAGAACTACAAAGTTCAAATGAATATACATTCATAGGTTTGCCTAAAGCGATAGTTGACGAAACAAATTACAAAACTGCAAAAGGAACAGAATATACTATATATGCAAAGGCCAAAGATAGTGAAGATAATGAAATAATCTGTAATCCTATAAAAACGACCACTATAGTAGAAGTACAAGGAGATGCAAGTCAATTTCTTTATAAGGACCTAGGTGAAGAAATATATATTACAGGGTTAAATTCAAATTATACTGGTACGATACCATTGACAGAAACAGAGGCAAAAGAATTTATAAGCAAAACAAACATAATCATAATACCAAGTTATATAAATGGAAAACCAATAACAAAGATATCTAAAAACTTATTTACGCAAAATTTAATAATTGGAGTTAAAAGTAATGAAATGTTGCTTTCTGCTTTTTTCCATGAAAGCACAACAGAGGAAGAAGGTATAATATACGTTAATAATGAAACATGTGCGGTAGCAGAAAATGGTAATATGATTTTAAATGATAGTGTATATTTACCGAAAATTGGTTATTTAAATTTTTATGGTACTATAGCCAACATGTATGGAGAAGCATCCACTTCGATTACTTCAACAAATGAAATAAATTTTAACCTGAAAATAAATAACAGCGAAATATTATTGCCACCAACGTTAAAGGAAATATGTACAGAGAAAGTTTCAGAAGAAGTAGAAATGCCAGAAATTTCATCTTCAAATATAAAAATAGAGAATTTATCTAATCCACTTCCCCCAGATACTTGTAATATATATATATTAGACAGAAATAATTTAAATAACGTAATAAATGGAGCTGAATTAGAAGGATTACTCAATAATGAAAATGTTACGATTACTTATATAAATTAAAATTAGCTTTAACAATAAAAACGTAAAAGACTAGTATGTTTTACAATATACAAGCTTTTTACGTTTTTATTATACTACCATTTACTTATATTATTAAATATTATATAATACTCTATGTTAAATTTAAAATAAATGAGGAAATCCAGAGAAAGGAAAGAAAAATATTAACATGGTTTTGTCAAATATAATTAGAGTTGTAAAATTATTTGTAATTTTTTTGCAAGATACTTATTATTGCAATTTATAATTAAGATATGATTTATATATTAGTATAGAAACATGCAACGAAATGTGATATAATAAATAAATGGAGAGTGAGAATAATGAGAAAAAAAACAATAATATTGTTTATAATAATAAGCATAATAATTTTGCAAATAATATTTTCTTTAAATGTAAATGCAAATAATAGCAACAAGACAAGTGGTACACTTTATGTTGAACTAAAAAGAGATGAGCAAGAATTAAACAAAATTAATATTATCGCAACAGATAAAGAATATGACATTACAGAATTAAAATATGCTCATAAATATGTGGAACTTGATGAAATTAACTATTTTGAGGAAAACAATAGCGATGTTTATACATTTGATATTAACCCTTCTAAAGAAATTAAATTATCTTTTTTGCTAGACGGATATGGAAGTTATACAGTTTATGCTAAAAATTCTAGAGGAGACAAGTTTTTAAGCAGAATAACATTAAAAGACCCTAGTGAGTATCCAAGCATTAACTTAATTAAAGATAAAGACAACCCTCTACATATAACAATAGAAGTAACAAGCAAAAATAATATTATTCAAGCTTTAAAAATTGCCAAAAAAGAGAATCCAAATGAAAATATTGATTTTTCAAAAGAAGGAACAAACATAGAATTTATACCAAGTTCTAATGTTTCTGCAAAATATACTCAAATTACAGAACCCGGAATTTATGTTATATATGCACAGGATAATCAAGGATATGAATCAATATATCAAATATACCTAGATACTCAAACTACACCAATTTATGTTGATATTTTTAATGAAGAAACTGCAAGGCAGGTAAGAATAAAAGCTACAAATACAATTTGCAATATAATAAAAATAAAAGTTGCAAAAGAATCAGAAATTACTACATTTGAAGATTTTAAAAATAAAGGAGAAGATTTAGAATTTACACAAGGCAAAAATGTAGACATAATTTATATAGCACCAGAAGATAATACATATGTTTTCTATTTTGAAGACGAGCTTGGCTACCAAAAGATGGTATACGAAGAAATTTTTGAAGAAAAAAAGGATATTCAAATTTCAATTGCACAATTGGACAATAAAAACAAAGGAGACTTAACAATTAGTGCAACAAATAATATTTGTGATATAGTAAAAATGAAAGTGGAAATAGGGGATAATATAGATTTAGATTATTTTAAAGAAAATGGAGAAGAAATTACAATTATAAGAGGCAAGAGTGTAATAGGAAAATACTCTGTTAAAAATGATTGCATAATAAATGTTTATGTGGAAGATGAACATGGATACTCTTATATGTTAACTAAAAATATTCTAGGAATTGATGAACAAAATCCTATAGAAAAGCCAATAATCACTTTACAACAAGATAGTAATAATCCTAAACAAATTAATGTAACTGTTACAAGTAAAGATTCATATATTAGAAGAATTAAGTGGGCAGAAGGAAGTAAAGAAATATCGTATTTTAAAGATAATGGCAATGTAATAGGAGAAGGACTACTTGGGAAAATTATAGAAACAAATTTTAATATTGACAAAACTGGAGTTTATACTTTATATGCAATAGACGAATCAGGCAATGAAGTTACAAAAGAAATTGTAATTTATAATCTAGAACTAGACCCAATTACTTCTAATAATTATAAAATTGATAATAATAAAAAGATAATATATAATATACCGTCAAATACAACAAAACAATTTTTTGATGAATTAATTACTACTAATGCTTCTTATAAAATAGTTAATAATAATGGAATTGAATTGAAACAAGATGATATTTTAGGAACGGGAATGAAATTAAATTTATCGGGAAATATAGAGTATATATTAATAATAATTGCTGATATTTCTGGTGATGGCAATGTTACAACAACAGATTTAGTAAAAGCAAAAAGAAATGTAGTTGGATTAGAAACTTTAGAGGAAATTGAAATGATAGCAGCTGATGCTAATATAGACGGAAAAATAAGTGTAACAGATATCATAAAAATTAAGCAACATATTGTTGGAATTATAGCAAACTAAAAACGACACATATTTTAACACATAAAAAAGTTTTTAGAATTTAAAAGAAATATATTTAAAGAAGACTTAGAAGAAAATGCACAATTACTTAGTTTATTAAAAAAATGACTAAATAAGCCTAAAAGAACTAAATAAAACTAAAGAAACAAAAAAGTTTGTGACCCAATTCATGTAGGATAACATAATTTCATTAAAAATTTGACAAAGTATAGAATAAAGTATAGAATAAAGTATAGAATAAAGCAAAATTATTTTATACTTTGGAGGGATAATATGAATTTAGGAATGGAGACTGAAAAAGTAGAATTTAAAAAGAGTACAAGCGAAATTATTGAAGGAGTAATATCATTATCAGCTATGTTGAATAAACATGGAGAAGGAACAGTATATTTTGGAGTAAAAAACAATGGAGATGTAATAGGACAAAAAGATTTAAATGAAAATACTTTAAGAGATATATCAAGAAAGATAGCTGAAGGCATAAAACCGCAAATAATTCCTAATATAGCATTAGAATTGATAGGAGACAAAAAGGTTATCAAAGTGTTTGCAAAAGGAAATGATATTCCATATTCAGCATTTGGAAAATATTATAGTAGATCATTCGATGAAGATAGAGGACTTTCTCCAGAAATGTTAAAAGCATTAATAAATAGAGAGGGAGAACCAGATTATATAGTTAATAAATTAGCCTCTAATCAAAATCTAACATTTAAGATGTTAAAAGGATTATATATATCGAATGATATTAGAATTAATAATGAAAAATTTGAGGATAATCTAGGATTAAAGACAAATGATGGTAAATTTAATTTTATGGCTGAGCTGTTAGCGGACTCTAATGATATATCTATTAAAGTAGTGACTTTTGCAGGATTAGACAAAGCAGTAATGTTGAAAAGAACTGAATATGGTGGAAAATGTTTGTTGTTATCTGTTAATAATGTTTTAGAATATATGGAAAGCATAAATGAAACAAAAGTAAAAGTTGGAGGAATTCAAAGAAAAGAAGAAAAATACTTTGATTTTAGTTCTTTTAAAGAAGCATGGCTAAATGCTTGTATTCATACAAAGTGGGCTGAAGAAATTCCACCTGCTGTTTATATATACGATGACAGAATAGAAATTGTATCAAACGGGGGATTACCATCAGCGTTAACAAAAGAAGATTTTTTTGCAGGAGTTTCGAAACCTATTAATAAAAAGCTCTTGAAAATTTTTTCAGATTTAGATTATATTGATCAAACTGGGCATGGTATTCCACTGATAGTAAAAAACTATGGAAAGAATGCCTTTTATATTAGTGAGCACACTGTGATTGTTACCATACCACTTAACAAAAAATTATTGGATGGCATTAACGTGGAAAATATATATACAGATTTAAATGAATCAGAAATCAAAATATTATCTTTAATAAAAGATAATAATGCTTATAAAACTAGTGATTTTGTGAAATTGACTAATTATAGTGAATCCTATATTAATAAAATTTTGCGTTCCTTAAAGAATAAAGAGTATATTAAACGTATAGGAGCAAATAAAAATGGACACTGGAATGCACTTAAATAAATATATTATAATTATTCAAGTATAAAAGTAATTGAAACATCTTATAAAAAAGGAATGGAAATAATGAAAACTATAATAATCAATGATGAGAATATCAATGAGCAGTTTACAAAGAAGAAATTAAAAAGTAGAGCAATATTTATTAATTCTTCAAATGAAATATTAGTCGCAAATTATGGAGGTGTTTTCCTATTGCCAGGAGGTTCAATTGACGGAAAAGAAACTCCAGATGAAACAATATATAGGGAATTAAAGGAAGAAATAGGTGTTGATATGAAACCTGAACAATTAAAACCATTTGTAAAAGTAAGATATTTTCAACCAGATTATCCTGAAAGAAATGGAAATACAATAAATAGATTAGCTGTAACTTATTATTATCTCGGACATATAGAAAATATTTCCGATGAAAGAGATTTAACTGAAAATGAAAAAAATGGTGGATTTACAGTTGAGTTTTATTCTATAAATCAAATTCTAGAAATTTTAAATAACAAAAAAAGTGATAATCCAAGAAGATTATATTTTGATAGGGAGTTACAAGCAGTTATTGATTACTATAAAGAAAGACTGCAAGTTAAAGAGAATACCGAAATAATGAGATAATTTATTTCTGTAAAAATTCAAAAAATAATGATAAGTGTGCTATAATATTTTACGAGCCAATGTCTCGGAAATTTAAATAAAGTTTGTGACCAAATTCGTGTAAAGCCACTTTATGTTACCAAATTTATCGAAATTTTTACTATAAAATTACCTCTTACACGAATTTTTTTGAGAATTACACGAATTTTTGTGGTTAATAGTGTTCATTTTTAACAAGGTCACAAGGAGGAAATATGTTCAAATTAGTATCAGATTACAAGCCAACAGGAGACCAACCTAAGGCAATAGAATACCTATCTAATGGAATAAAAGAGGGCAAGAAATTCCAGACACTTCTAGGAGTTACGGGCTCTGGAAAAACTTTTACAATGGCAAATATTATTCAGCAAGTTCAGAAACCAACATTGGTTTTAGCACATAATAAGACCTTAGCTGGACAGCTATATTCTGAATTCAAAGAGTTTTTCCCACGGAAACAACGTGGAGTATTTTGTCTCATACTATGACTATTACCAGCCGGAAGCATATATTGCTTCATCAGATACATATATTGAGAAAGATTCTTCAATTAATGATGAAATTGACAAACTACGTCATTCAGCAACATTGGCTTTATTTGAAAGAAGAGATGTAATTATTGTTGCCTCCGTATCATGTATTTATGGATTAGGAGATCCAGTTGATTATCAAGAAATGATGTTATCTTTGCGCTTACAAATGAATAAATCAAGAGATGATGTAATGAAAAAATTGATAAAAATGCAATATTCAAGAAATGAAATAGATTTTAAAAGAGGCACTTTTCGAGCTAAAGGAGACGTACTAGAAATATATCCATCATCTGAAAGTGAATCTGCTGTTAGAGTGGAATTCTGGGGAGATGAAATTGAAAAAATAAATGAAATAAATCCTTTAACAGGAAAAACAATAGGCTCAAGAAAACATGTTTTAATTCCACCAGCTTCGCAATATGTAACTAGTAAAGAAAAATTAGATAGAGCAGTAATAACAATAGAAGATGAACTAGAAAAAAGAATAAAATTTTTTAAAAATAATAATAAATTAATAGAAGCACAACGAATAGAAGAAAGAACTAACTTTGATATAGAAATGCTTAAAGAAACTGGGTTTTGCTCGGGAATAGAAAACTATTCGCGACATATTAGCGGTAGAGAAGAAGGAAGTGCTCCCTATACATTATTTGATTATTTTCCAAAAGATTTTTTATTATTAATAGATGAATCACATGCTACAATTCCACAAGTTAGAGGCATGTATAATGGAGATAAATCACGTAAAGATTCACTTGTAAAGTATGGATTTCGTTTGCCATCTGCATATGATAATAGACCATTGAAATTTAATGAATTTGAAAAAAAAATAAATCAATGTATTTTTGTAAGTGCAACTCCTGCAGAATATGAAATTGAACATTCTAGAGGAAATATTGTTGAACAAATTATAAGACCTACGGGATTGCTTGATCCTGAAGTTATAGTGAAGCCTGTAATTAATCAAATAGATGATTTAATAGAACAAATCAACTTAAGGACTGAAAAATCAGAAAGAGTTTTAGTTACTACACTTACTAAAAAAATGGCAGAAGATTTAACTTCTTATTTAAAGGGATTAGGTATTAAAGTAAAATATATGCATTCAGAAACAAAAGCTTTGGAGAGAATGGAAATTATACGTGATTTAAGAATAGGAGAATTTGATGTCTTAGTAGGAATTAACTTATTAAGAGAAGGACTAGACTTACCAGAAGTGTCATTAGTTGCTATTTTAGATGCAGATAAAGAGGGGTTCTTACGCTCAGAAAGATCACTAATACAAACTATTGGACGTGCCGCAAGAAATACAGATGGACAAGTTATTATGTATGCAGATGAACTAACATCTTCTATGGAAAAGGCAATAAGCGAAACAAATAGAAGAAGAGCAATTCAAAAACAATATAATATTGACCACAATCTTACTCCACAAACTATAAAAAAATCTGTTAGAGATACAATTAAAGCAACTATTGTAGAAAGTATTAGTAATAATTATAATATTGAAAAAGATGAAGATATTAAAGATATTATTACAAAATTAACTGATGAAATGTTAAAACATGCAAGTCAAATGGAATTTGAAAAAGCGGCAGAACTTAGAGATAAAATAAAAGAACTAGAAAATATGATTGAGGAATAATTGACAAAAATATATAAAAGAAATAAAATAATGTAAAATTAAATTTTAAGGAGGAATTAATTATGCCACTTGTAACTACAAAGAAAATGTTTGAAAAATCTTTAAAAGAACATTTTGCAATTGGTGCTTTTAATGTAAATAACATGGAAATAATTCAGGGAATTGTTAATGCCGCGGCAAATCAAAATTCGCCAGTTATATTACAAGCTTCTTCGGGAGCAATTAAATATGCAGGTATAAATTATTTAATGAAGATGGTAGAAGCAGCATTATTAGAACATGATATACCAATTGCAATTCATTTAGACCATGGCCCAGATTTTGAAACCTGCAAAATGTGTATTGATGGAGGTTTTACTTCTGTTATGATAGATGGCTCTAAATATGATTTTGATAAAAACGTGGAGATTACAAAAAAAGTTGTGGATTATGCTCATTGTAAAGGAGTAGTTGTTGAAGCAGAGTTAGGTAAATTAGCAGGAATTGAAGATGATGTTAATGTTTCAGAAGCTGATGCAATGTATACAGATCCAAACCAAGCAAAAGATTTTGTAGAATTAACAGGATGTGATTCTTTAGCAATTGCAATTGGAACAAGTCATGGTGCCTATAAATTTAAGGGAGATGCTAAATTAAGGTTTGATATTTTAGCTAAAATAAAAGAAAAAATTCCTAATACACCAATTGTTTTACACGGAGCATCAACTGTTATTCCAGAATTAGTTGATTTATGCAATAAATATGGTGGAAATATTCCCGGAGCTAAGGGTGTGCCAGATGAAATGCTACAACAAGCAAGTCAATTAGGAGTTTCAAAAATTAATGTTGATACAGATTTAAGACTAGCAATGACAGCACAAATCAGAAAAATTTTTGCAGAAAATCCAGAAGTCTTTGATCCAAGAAAATATTTAGCACCTGCAAAAGAAGAAATACAAAAAATTGTAGAACATAAAATCAAAAATGTATTTTGCTCTAGTAATAAGATATAATAAATATAAAAGGAGACTATGAAATATGAAAGAAAATGTAAGATTTTATAAATGTTCAGTTTGTGACAATATAATAGGTTTTATAAGTGGAAAACCTGAAAACATAAAATGTTGTGGAAAAGCAATGGAATTAATGTTAGCTAATACCACAGATGCTTCTACAGAAAAACATGTTCCTGTTTATGAACATGTAGGAGATGAGATTATTGTTAAAGTAGGAGAAATAGAGCATCCTATGGAAAAAGAGCATTATATAATGTGGATTGCTCAAGTAGCTGATAATCAAACAACAAGAATTAGATTATTGCCAGAACAAACAACAACAGTAAAATTTAAATATTTGCCAAACGCTGTTTTATATGCTTATTGTAATAAACATGGGCTATGGAAAACAGAAGTAAAATAAATATAATAAATATTATGGAGTTTGTAATTAAATTTAGGTACAGACTCCATAACATTTATTACTAGATTTATCTACATAGATTAAACCAATTATTATATACAAATGTAATCATATTCAAAGTACTTATTTTGTCTATTTTATCTTTAGCAACAATATTTACAGTAGACAAAGTATTTCCATTTTGAGAACTTTTACATAAGAATTCAGCCATAGCAACAGTATAATCATAGACTGGACGATTTAGATACAACTGAAAAGTGTTAAAAGATAAATGACTTTTAATTATTTATACCTTGATTGCTTGAACACTCTGACCCCTAGAGAGAGAATAGATTGACAATCACTTGAAAACGTGATAAAATAAAACAAATGTGTTTTTAGAAAAGAGGTTTATATGGAAAAGAAAATTAAATTTGGAATTGGTTTTGTTACAGGTAGAGCAAATGTGTGTAGAATTATTAACAGCTATTATAACAGCATGATAGAACAAACAAAAAAATATAAGAATAAAGTAGAAATTACCATATTTATTCTTTTTGATACGTCATATCAGCAATGCAAAAGAGAAGAATTTTATAATATTATACCAGAGGTATATAAGGATATAAAAATAAAATATATAACGCCAGAAGAAATACAAGAGGAAATAAAAAAACTAACTGTAAGAAATCAGATGAATGCAGAAGATATGAACTTTTTTTTAGGACATGGACATGCTAAAGGAAGAAATACAATTATGTATTATGCAATAAAATACAAAATGGATTACTTATTATTTTGGGATGATGATGAATATCCAGTAGCAATAGCAAAGCAGAACGGCAAAAATGTATGGCTTGAACAAGACAATATCTTAAGACATTTAGAATTTATGGAAAAAGAAAATGCAGACGTAACAATAGGATTTCATTGTGGTTATATTTCGCCAATACCATATATAGATTATAGTGAAAAATTTAATGAAAATGATATGAAAGAATTTATTGAAGTGATTAGTAATGATATAATTTCATGGGAATCTATAAGGGAAAAAATGCAAAACAATAATGGAGTAACTTATGCGAATATAAATATAGCTAAAGGGGAAGGAGCATATGAAATAAAAAGCGAAGGAGTAGGAAAATGGGTAGCTGGTTCAACTTTGTGCTTAAATTTAAATAATAGAGATAAAATTCCAGCATTTTACAATCCACCACTTGCTCGAGGAGAAGATACATTTTTTTCCACACTACTAGGGAATTCAAAAATATTTAGAATCCCGGTATACCATTTTCATGATGGATTTTTAAAATATACAGAAATTATGGATAAAGTTTATCCAAAATGTTTAAGAAAAATAAACATAAAGGAAGAATGTATAGAAACCAGATTTCTTAAAGCAACAATAGGTTGGATTAAATATAAGCCTCTATTATTATATATAAAAGATAGAGTTAGTTATAAAAATAAAATAGAAGAGATGAAAAATAAGCTAGTAGAAATAATACCAAAACTAAATAGTATTTTTAATAAGAATAGTTTTTCAATTCTATTAGAAGAATTAGATAAATATGATAGAGATGTAGAAAAACACTATGATGACTATAAACATACGAATGAGATATGGAATGAATTAAAAAACAAGATAAATAATGAGGTGATATAGTGAAACAAGATTTATTAGAGAAAAATCTAGTGAGTATAATAATACCTTCATATAATAGAAGAAAATATTTAGAAGAGGCTATTGAATCAGTATTAAAACAAACATACGAAAATAAAGAAATTATAATAGTAGATGACTGCTCTAAAGATGGAACAGAAGAATATATTACAGAAAAATATAGAAATAATACAAGGATAAAATTTTATAAAAATAAGGAAAACTCAGGTGCTGGTGTAAGTAGAAAAAATGGATATGATAAATCAAAAGGAAATTATATAATATTTATGGACGATGATGATTACTACACAAATGATGATTTTATCGAAAGAGCAATAGAAATACTTAAACTAAAAGAGAACATAAGTATAGTATCATCTAGCTCTATGATAGAATATGTAAATGAAGGACGAATGATAGAAAGCATAATGAATATAGAAGGGGAGATAAGCAATGTAGAGTATTTATCTTCCTTCCAGCAAAAATATATGAAAAGTAATTCGACATTTACTACAGTTTTCAGAAAAACTGACTTAGAGAAAGCAAATATAAAAGAAGTAAAAATGTTAAATGATTCGTCAATTTACTTAAGAGCATTATTAGTAGGAGATGCATATATTTTGAGAACGATATCAGGAGTGTATAGAATTCATTCTAAAAATATTAGTTCCAATTTAGATGTAGAATTTATTATTGAGAATTTAGAAGAAAAATATAAAATATATGAAGAAATAGTAAAAAGAAATTTATTAAACAATCCAAAAGAATGGTTGAAAAATCAAGTCTTATTAACGATATCATTTTTTGTTAAATTCAATAAAACAGAAAAAAAGGAAATCAATAAATTAATTGAATGGTGCAAAAATAATTTGAAAGAAATTAGAAATGAAATTATTGAATATACGAGGGAGATAATAAATGAATAAAAAAATATTTATTATGGCATATGCTAGAAAAAATTTGGGAGATGATATTTTCATAAAAATGATATTAGAAAAATATCCAAATTTTCAATTTTACATGAAAATACCAGATGAAAATTTTTTGGATTGGCTTTCAATGAAATATAAAAATTTGAATGTATTGAAAGGGGAGGATACTGACGAAGAATTATATAAGTCAAATGTAGAAGATTTTGATACTTATATATATGTAGGTGGTTCTATTTTTATGGAAGGAGGAAAAGTGTATAATTTATCTCCTAAATTTTATGATTTTGTTAAACGATGTAAAGAAAAAAACATACCATTTTGTTATATAAGTTCTAATTATGGCCCGTATCAAACGAAAGAATATTTTGAACTTTCAAGAAAAGATTTTAAAATATGTACAGATATATGTTTTAGAGATAAATATTCTTATAACTTATTTAAAGATATAGAAAACGTTAGGTATGCTCCTGATTATGCATTTTCTTATAATTTAGCTCATAAAGAAAAAATAAAAAAAAGTGTGGGAATTTCTGTTATAGACTTGAATATAAGAGACTACCTAAAAGATAAAAACTCAATATATTACAAATGGCTTTTAAATAACATTAATGTATATATAAAAGAAGGATACTCAGTGTTTTTATATTCATTCTGTGAGCATGAAAGGGATGAAAAAACTGTAGACTATTTAATGAAAAAATTAGGAGAAAATGAAAATATACACGATGTAAGATATAGAGGAAATATTGATGAGTTTTTAGAACTATATGCCAAGATGGAATATATGATTTGTTCCAGATTTCATGCAATGGTTTTATCAGCTGTTGCAAATCAAAAAATGTATGTAATCTATTATAGCAATAAAATAAGTAATGTAATAGATGATTTAAATTTAGATATACCATTGTTAAATTTAAAAGATATAAAAGAAGAAGACATAATAGATCTGAAAGTTTTTAAATCTGTAAAAATGGAACAGTTAGAAAAAATTAAAACTGAAGCTAAAAAGCAAGAAAAAGTGTTAATGGAGAGCTTAGAAGCACGGAAAGAACTGAAGCGAGAAAGAGATAAAATTTATAAAGCTATAAAAAATATCTTAATAAAAAATTTAAACTAGGATATTTTTCATCTATAATAAGGATACCTGCATTATAGATGAAAATGACAGGTACTGCAAACAATATAATTAATAGTACAAGCTGTTTTATATGCTTATTGTAATAAACATAAGCTATGGAAAACAGAAGTAAAATAAATATAATAAATATTATGGAGTTTGTAATTAAATTTAGGTACAGACTCCATAACATTTATTACTAGATTTATCTACATAGATTAAACCAATTATTATATACAAATGTAATCATATTCAAAGTACTTATTTTGTCTATTTTATCTTTAGCAACAATATTTACAGTAGACAAAGTATTTCCATTTAGAGAATATGTTATTTCTCCAAACTTCTGCCCTTGCTCTATAGGAGCATAAGCGTTTCTTTCAATATGAACATTTTGTATAATGTTTTTTTCTTCTCCCTTTTTTATTAAACATCCTACATCTTTTTCGTATATCAATTCTAAATTTTTTTGTATTCCTTTAAATACAGGAATATTTTCTACTGTATTACCTTCTTTGGCAAACTCTTTATAATTATAATTATTAAAACCATAATCTAACAATTTTTTTGCTTCATTAAAACGAATTGTGCTGGTAGGAGCTTTCATAATAACTGCAATTAATGATAGATCTTTTTTTGTTGCGGTTGCAGATAAATTAAATAAAGCAAGGGATGTAGAACCGGTTTTTAGCCCAGTACATCCAGAATAATTACGTACTAGTTTATTAGTATTGACTAATTCAGATTTACCATCTCGTAAGCTATCCATCCAAATAGTAGTATATTTTGTTATACTGGAGTGCTTATTCATTAGCTCTCTTGACATAAGAGCAATATCATAAGCAGAAGTTACATGACCATCTTCATCAATGCCATGGCAATTTTTAAAAGTGGTATTTTTCATTCCCAACTCATTAGCTTTTTTATTCATTTCTTGTACAAACAACTCTTCACTTCCACATAAAAATTCAGCCATAGCAACAGTACAATCATTAGCAGATACGACACAAATTGCTTTTAACATTTCATCAACAGTTAATTCTTCTGTTTCATCCAACCATATTTGAGATCCTCCCATTTGACTTGCAGTAGTACTACACGGTACTTTATCTGTTAAAGAAATTTTTCCACTATCTAGTGCTTCCATAATTAAGAGAATTGTCATTATTTTAGTAACAGAGGCAGGACGAAATTTTTCATGAGCATTTTGCTCATATAAAATTTTACCACTATTTTGTTCAATTAAAATAGCACTACCACAGTCTAAGTTTAAAGAAGCAGAAGTAGATGGAGTGTCTTTTGTAGTATTATTAGATGTTTCTACACTACTAGACCAAACATATGCAGCATCAGTAGCAAAAGATAATGGCATAATTAAAGTTAAAATTATAAAAAATATAAATAATAATCTAAAAAATTTGCACATACTAACCTCCTGCTATTATCATATGCCTCTTTTTAAAATTAAGACCTTTTTAAGGGATTTTTATAATTTTAATAACAATATTATCTGGATTAGCTTCTGCTAAAATTTTAATTGAAAAAGAGTTATTATTTTTAAACTTAAAATCTACACTACCGTAAGAAACTGCTGCATCTTTTCCTTCTTCAATATAAGGTACCTTATTGCTATGACCATGCCTTTCTATAATTTCTAACCCATTTACTTTTAAAACAGCATTATATAAAGTACTACTTACTTGGCACTTTCCTCCTCCATATTCTTGAAAAATATCCCCATTAGCATCAAACGTATCTGCTTTTTGATAACCTTCACTTGGTTGAGCAGGCCCCAAAGTATTACAAAAAGAAAATATTTCGCCGGGTTTAACAATTGTTTCAGATAATTCCTGACAGGCAATTTTTACATTATTTTGTCTTGCTTCAGTTTTGGTATAAATTGTTGTACTAAATTGCGAAAGTTCTTCTTCCTTTGCAATAGAATTTGAGTTTTTATTTACGGTATTTATTTTATTTTCTGTGCTTATTTTTTCGGTAGAATAATTGTTAGTAGATTCTTCTGAATTGGCACAGCCAACTAATGAGAACAAGAGTAATAATACTAAAATAATATATTTCATAAAATTCCTTTCAAATTTTATTATTCTAAACTTTTTTATAAAATTATGTAATTGTATTTATATTATTTACAAAAATGCCAAAAATATTGACAAAAAATAAAAATATAGTATAATTATAATATGAGTTTAAAAAAGGAAGTAAGAATATGATAGCTAGAATATGGCAAAAATTAGGTTTAATTATTTTAATAATTGCATGCTTATTTAATATAGTATCAAAAATTGTTAACAAAATGTCATTTGACGATGAATTGGCCGCTTCAGCAGGTTATATTCAGTCAATAGAAGAAGATAATAAAAATAAATAATTTTATTGATATTTCTTACAAAATATGCTAAAATATTAAAGATATTTTTTATGATATAAAGGAAGAGGTGAAAGACAGTGAAAGATGGAATACATCCAAAGTATGGACCAAGTAAAATAACATGTGCTTGCGGTAATGAATTTGAAACTAATTCAACAAAATCAGAAATAAAAGTAGATGTATGCTCTAAATGCCATCCATTTTGGACAGGTAACTTAAAATTAAATACAACAGGTGGTAGAGCAGATAAATTTAAGAAAAAATATGGTATCTAAAAATAATCGCTTCAGAAGAGGCGATTATTTTATATTTTTACTTTTACATCTTGAAAAAAATATTTAGTAGTGATAAAATAATTTTGTTTTAAAAGGGAGTAGCTTTTTATTACTAATCAACAGTCGCGATAATTTTTTTATCTGGTTAGTAAACTTAAAAAAAGTAAGCAAGACTTTTAAAGAAAACAAGCATACGAAAAAATAGCTTCGCTTTCTTTAAGAGTCTTTTTGTATGTAATTTTCTATACAACACAGTTCATTTATGAAAAGATTACATAAATAGGATGTATGCTTGAAATAATATTATAGGAAGGAGTGTTCAGGATTGACACAAAATTGGTTTAATTTATCGGTAGAAGAAACCAAAAATAATTTAAAAACAGATATTGAAAAAGGATTAACTTCAGAAGAAGTTTTAAAAAGGCAAGACCAGTATGGTTTAAATGAATTAAAGACCAAAAAGAAAAAAAGTGTGTTTGTAAAATTTTTAGAACAATTTAAAGACTTTATGATTATTGTTTTAATTATTTCTGCTGTGATATCAGGCATTATTGGAGTAATGGAAGGTGAAGGAATTACCGATACAATTATTATTTTAATTGTTGTCTTTGTAAATGCTATTATTGGTGTGGTACAAGAAAATAAGGCAGAAAAATCTTTAGAAGCATTGCAGAAATTAAGTAGCCATGCTGCTAAAGTAATTAGAGATGGAAAATTAATTGTTATTCCATCAAGTCAATTAGTTCCTGGCGATATTGTTATATTAGAAACTGGAGACTATATTCCTGCAGATTTACGCTTAATAGAAGCAATAAATCTAAAATCTCAGGAGTCAGCTTTAACAGGAGAATCTGTACCAGTTGAAAAAATTAGCGATAAAATAAATGATGAAAAAATAGGAATTGGAGATAGGATCAATATGGTTTTTTCATCTAGTTTAATTACGTATGGAAGAGGAAAGGGAATTGTTGTTGAAACAGGGATGAATACAGAAGTTGGAAAAATTGCAGATATTATTAATTCATCAGAAGAAACTACAACACCACTACAAGAAAAGCTAAATAAACTTGGAAAAACTCTAGGAATTGTTGCGCTTATTATTTGTGCTATTATTTTTATTGTTGGACTGTTTTATGGAAAAGAACCTATCCATATGTTTATGTCAGCAGTTAGCCTCGCTGTTGCAGCTATTCCAGAAGGTTTACCTGCAGTTTCTACTATTGTTCTTGCAATTGGAGTACAAAGAATGGTAAAGAAAAATGCAATTGTTAAGCGTTTGCCTGCAGTAGAAACCTTAGGAAGTGCAACTGTTATATGTTCTGACAAAACAGGAACATTAACACAAAATAAAATGACAGTGCAAAAAGTATTTTATAATCATAAACTAATGAATGTTACAGAAATTCAAAATATAGATGAAGATTTAAAAAAACTTATTTTTACGAGTATGCTATGCAATGATACAAAAATTTCTGATAATAATCAGTTAACAGGAGATCCTACAGAAACAGCATTGGTAGATTTTGGACTTAAATTAAACTTTGAATCTACAATTTATGAAACAATGCCAAGAATTGGGGAGATACCATTTGATTCTGATAGAAAATTAATGACTACAGTTCATAATGTAGATGGCAAATATTTTGTTTACACTAAGGGCGGAGTAGACGAATTACTTGCAAGATGTGATAAATGTTTAATAAATGGTAAAGTACAAGATAGTTTAGAAGACTACAAAAAAGACATTTATATAAATAACGAAAATATGGCAAAAGATGCCTTAAGAGTATTAGGAATGGCATATAAAGAATTAGAGCACAATCCTTCTCAAGATGAAATTAAAGATATAGAAAATAACTTAACTTTTATTGGTATGGTTGGAATGATTGACCCACCAAGACAAGAAGCAAAAGACGCTGTTGAAAAATGCAAAACTGCTGGAATTAAGCCAGTTATGATTACTGGAGATCATAAAATAACAGCAATTGCAATCGCAAAATCTTTAGGAATATTAGAAAATGAAGATGAAGCAATTACAGGTAGCCAATTAGAAGAAATAAGTGATGAAGATTTAGCTATGAATATAAGAAATTATTCTGTTTATGCAAGAGTATCTCCAGAGCATAAAGTTAGGATTGTAAGGGCATGGCAAGCAAATGGTGAAGTTGTTGCAATGACAGGGGATGGCGTAAATGATGCTCCTGCATTAAAAAATGCTGATATTGGTTGCGCAATGGGTATAGTAGGAACAGATGTTGCTAAGGAAGCTGCAGATGTAATTTTAACAGATGACAACTTTGCAACAGTTGTATCTGCAGTAGAAGAAGGAAGACGTATTTATGATAATATTTTAAAAGCAATTCAATTCTTATTATCTAGCAATGTTGGGGAAATTATTACTTTATTTATAGCTATTATTTTAACACCTGTATTAGCAAGTTTATTTGGAATTGTTGATATTAAAGAATTAGAACCATTATTACCAATTCATATATTATGGATTAATTTAGTAACAGATTCGTTACCAGCTTTAGCTTTGGCATTTGACCCAGCAAATAAAGATGTTATGAAGAGAAAACCAGTTAAGCCAGGTAAAGGAATATTTACGAAGGGAATGACTATAAGAATTATTTATCAAGGTATTATGATAGGAACAATTACATTAATTGCATTTTGTATAGGATTAGGAACACCTGGAATAGAAGAACACATGAGAATTAAAGTTGGGCAAACGATGGCATTTTGCGTATTAGCATTATCTCAATTAGTGCATGTATTTAATATTAGGAATAATAAAGAATCTATTTTTAAAACTGGAATTTTAAATAATTCTAAATTAATTTTAGCAATTGTCGCTTCTGCTGCACTAATGTTTATTATACTATTAGTAGAACCTCTAAGGAATGTGTTTAACATTGTAGCTCTTCCTATAGAAAATATTTTAGAAGTAATTTTATTAGTATTTTCACCAATTTTAATTGTTGAAATTTTTAAACTATTAAAAATAAATACAACAAAAGATGAAAAATAGGAGACCAAAAAACATTGAATAACTTATTAAATTATGTTAAAATGTAAATATAGTTAATTAGGAGGTGTTTTTATGGCTAGCTATGAAGACGAAATCTGTGAAGATTGCATTTACTTTGGAAAAGATTCCTGTGAAGACCCTAGAGTTGATAGAAAACATCAAGCATGCAGATGGTTTAAACGTAAATAAATTCAAAAGGCGACATAAGTTGTCGCCTTTTAACTTGACCTTATAAATATTATGTGATAATATTTGCACATAATATATTAGAAATATCATAATATATTATAAATAATCATGTTTAGACTTAGACAGGATTATTATATTAATATAAAGAGGTGCCAAAATGGGCATAATTGTACAAAAATTTGGAGGAAGCTCTGTAGCAGATACAGAAAAACTATGGAATGTTTGTAAACACATTCAAAGAGAGCTAGATGAAAAAAACGATGTGATTGTTGTTGTGTCAGCACAACGGAAAAACAACAGATAAGCTAATAGGAGAAGAACAAGAAATTACTTTTAACCCAAATAAAAGGGAACATGATTGCCTTGTTTCAGTTGGAGAACAAATTACAATTTCAAAATTATGCATGTGCCTAAATGAAAAAGGAATTAATTCTATTTCTCTTACTGGATGGCAAATACCAATTGTTACAGATAATAACTTTGGAGATGCTAACATTAAATTTATTGGAACCGAAAGAATAAAAAAAGAATTGTCAAAAGGGAATGTAGTTGTAATTGCCGGCTTTCAGGGAATAGATGATGATAAAAATATAACCACCTTAGGAAGAGGTCGGGTCAGATACTACAGCAGTTGCTATAGCTGCCAGTTTAAAAGCTGATAGATGTGACATATATACTGATGTAGATGGTGTATATTCTGACGATCCAAATGTAAGTAAGGATGCTATTAAGTTTGAGATTATTTCTTATGAAAAGATGTTGAAATTAGCAAACAATGGTGCTAAAGTATTGCACAATAAATGTATAGAAATTGCACAGCAGCATAACATACCAATTATTGTAAAATCAAGTTTTAAGCATGAAGGTGTTGGAACACTAGTAACCAATATTTAAAATGCTAAAATTAAATACAAGTAATTATAGCAAAAACTAATTCAGAAGTTGTTTAATTCTGGATTAGTTTTTTATTGTTCTAAAGTAGACAAGACTTGAATATATATATTTTAAGCTAAAAACATTTTAGAGGGAGGAGTTAAAATATGAACATAGAAGAAAGAAAAACAATAAATACAAATGTTATTCAAAATTTAATATTAGAAAATAGAAGTAAATTAACTATATCTGGTGTTTTAGATGTGTTCAGCTTTGATGACCAAGTAGTAATACTAGAAACAGAATTAGGATTATTAACAGTAAAAGGAGAGGGGTTAAGAATAAATAAATTAAGTCTTGACACTTCTGAGGTTATTGTAGAAGGAAATATTTGCAGTACTAACTATTCTGACAAAGAGTTAGATAAAAAAAACACATCTTTTTTAGGAAAAATATTTAAATAGATAGGTGATTATATTGACCTTAAATCAAGTATATTTATTTGGTATATTTGCTATTACAGGAACTATGATAGGATTAGTGTTTGATATATTTAGAATCTTAAGGAAAAGCTTTAAAACAACAGATACAATAACTTATATACAAGATTCTATATTTTGGATAATTACAGGAATAATATTATTATATACACTTTTTTACTTTAATAATGGAGAAATAAGGAGCTATGTTTTACTTGGAATAATTCTTGGCCTAATAGCTTATCTTTTAATATTTAGTAAAATATTTATTAAAATTAATGTAAAAATAATTCTTATTTTAAAAATAATACTTAAAAATATTATAACTGCAATACTATATCCAATAAAATTAATATTTATTTTTGCTAGAAAAGTTTTATTTAGACCAATTTCTTTTATATTTATTAATATTAGAAAAAATATTACAAATATTTTCAAAAAAATTTTTAATTTTAAAATTAAAAATAAATTATTACAAAAAAAGCCAAAAAAGGATAGTATTTAAAAGGATTTTATAATTATATGTAGAAAAATATAAATAGTAAATAATTAATTGGAGAGTTTTATTATTACTTATGAAAAAAAATACAAATAAGAAAAAAATTTTAAAAAAGTTAATATTGGGTATTATATTTATTTATGTTTCTTGGGTATTTATAAATCAACAGCAAGCATTAAATTCTTATGAAACAGCCAAAGAATATAACGAAAATAAGCTAGAGAAAGTAAAAGAACATCAAGAAAGCCTTATGGCTATGAAAGATAATATTAATTCTGATGAATATATTGAAAGAATTGCTAGAGAAAAGTTAGACATGTATTTGCCAAACGAAAAGATATATATGGATATAAGTAAATAATGAGGCTTATTAATTAATAAAGCCTCTTATGTTTTTGTTTCTACAAAATTTTCCATAAAATTAAATACACAAAAAATTGAATACTCAATTAAATTATTATAAGGGGGCTATAATAATGAATTTGGGGGACTTAACTCTTACAGAGTTAAAAGAATTAGCAAAGCAAAAGGAAGTAAGGAATTATTCGAAATTACATAAAGCAGAACTAGTAGAGGAATTAACCAGCTTAACCAACGTAAATATTAAAGAGAAAGATGAAAATATTGCCGAAGATGATAGATATAAACTAACAACAGAAGGTGACGAAATTGTAGAAGGAATATTAGAAGTATTACCTGATGGATATGGTTTTTTAAGAGGAGACAATTATTTACCAAGTCCAAAAGATGTATACATTTCTCCAGTACAAATTCGAAGATTTAGGTTAGACACAGGAGACAAAATTAAAGGAATTATGAGAACACCAAAAGAGGGCGAAAAATTTCCTGCACTTATTTTTGTTGGTGAAGTAAATGGGCAACATCCTGAAAATGCAATGAAACGCAAATCTTTTGATGATTTAATTCCCATCTATCCAAATAAACGTTTAAAATTAGAAACTATACCTTCTGAGTATACAATGCGTTTAATGGATTTATTATCTCCAATAGGAAAAGGACAAAGAGGAATGATTGTTGCTCCTCCTAAGGCAGGCAAGACAACCATTTTAAAGAAAATTGCTAATAGTATTACAACCAATAATCCAGAAATAGAATTAATAGTGCTATTAATTGATGAGAGACCAGAAGAAGTTACTGATATGAAGCGTTCTATTAATGGAGATGTTATTTATTCAACTTTTGATGAGGTCCCTGAGCACCATGTTAAAGTTGCAGAAATGGTTTTAGAAAGAGCCAAAAGACTTACTGAACAAAATAAAGATGTTGTTATATTATTAGATAGTATTACACGTTTGGCAAGAGCATATAATTTAGTTATTCCTTCTTCTGGGAGAACTTTATCTGGTGGTCTAGATCCTAGTGCATTACATAAACCAAAGCGCTTTTTTGGAGCGGCCAGAAATACAGAAGATGCTGGAAGTTTAACAATTCTTGCTACAGCTCTAATTGATACTGGAAGTAGGATGGATGATGTAATTTTTGAAGAGTTTAAAGGAACAGGTAATATGGAAGTCCATTTAGATAGAAAATTATCAGAAAAACGTATTTTCCCTGCAATAGACATTAATAAGTCTGGAACTAGAAGAGAAGATTTATTACTATCATCACAAGAATTAGAAACAGTTTTTTCTTTAAGAAAAGCCATGGCAAATATGAATAGTGCAGAAATGACTGAACAATTAATTAGTAAAATTATTACAACAAAAACTAATGAAGAATTTCTTGAAAAAATGCAATATTTTTTTAAGAATAGATAAATAGGGAGGGGTAATTTTTATGAAATTAAATATTAAAAAAGTTATTATCGTTATTTTAATTTTACTTTTAGTTATTATTGGTATATGGGCAGGAATTTCTCTAACAAAAACAACATCAAATGAAAATATAGAACAAGAATCATATAATACAAATACTAATAGTAATAATTTAATTGAAAATATTGAGACATCAAATAGTATAGATAGTTTTAATAATAGTGTTATAAATAATATAGATATTACAATTAACCAAAGTAATAATATTTTAAATAATAACACGGCTAATAATAATATTACTTCTAATGAAAATATTAATAATGAAAAAAAAGAAGATTTAAATAGCTATTTAGAAAAATTCTCTTTAATTTGTTATTTAGACTCTAGGATGAAAGATGTAGAAAATGAAGTAAAAAGAAATGAAGATTATATTGATATTGCAATGCATATTGCAAAAGAATCTAATGAATTAGGAACAGAAATAAATGGGAGAGAGGCAGCTTCAAAAGAAACTATTAATAACATAATTTCTGAAATTAGAGGAAGAACTATAGAAAATATGAATATAGCTAATATTCTTTATAGCTATGATGATTCTACGGAACAATATTATTCAATTCATGACGATACTCGTATTGCTCATATTATAGACGTAATAGAAAATGTAAATGAAGATGGCGTCATAAAGTTAAAGTATACTTGTTGTTTCCCAAATGAATCTCAATTAGAAAACAATAATTTTTCAGGATTAGGAACATATGTAATTTCAATGGAACTTAAAGAAAATTCTTCTTATAAATATAGTAAATATAGAATTCAAGACTATGAATTTGTTGTAGAATAAAATTTTTAAAAGATTAATAAATTATAAGTGCATATATAAATATATTATTATTAAAATACAAGAAAATGAATAACATTTTCTTGTATTAATTTTTATTATGTGAGAATTAGGGGGGATAGCCACCCTAATGAATTATATTAAAAGAAAGGATTTTTATTAAATATAACATTGCGCAAAATCAAAGTTTTGTGCAAAAAGGCATAGGGGTAAAATATATGGACTGCCTCTATTGGTGTCCTTCTATCTATTACTATATCTAGCTGTTCTTACACTTTATATCTTATTATTTAATAACTTATATTATTTCTTTAATAAATTGTCTTAAATCAAATTCTAATGTGTTAATACTTATAGTTATAACTTTTTATTTATATCTAAATTTTTTCTATATAATTCTTTTATTTTTTTATCAAAATTTGCAAAACCTTTATATCACCGTATTCAGCCTATTTTATAGACAACAAACTATATGCCTTAAAAATAAAAACGGCTTAAAATCGATTCTCGTGCGTTGCTTTTTTGGCACTTTTTTGTAATTTTCTTGTAGTCTATTAAAATCAGTATTTTTACATTATTTATATAAAATTATATGTAATTTATATTATTGAGTAACTAATCATAAATGATTAACTTATTAACCTTAATATAAAAATGCCTTAAAAACGATTTTGAAGTGTTTAGTAATTAAAATATTTTTATAACTAGTATAATGAAATTTTAATTAGCAATTTATAAATTGTGTATAAAAATATTTACTGTAAATTTATTTTTTTATGCAAATAATAAAATTTATAAATTTAACTTTGCACAAAATTATTTTTGATTTATTTTAATAAAAGTTTTTATACTAATTTAAATATTTTAATTTTTATGATTTTGTTTTATAAAACTATTATATAGATTTTGGTGAAGTTACAAAACTCGTTTTGAAATTAAATTTGTTTTTTTTTAAAACTCTTTTTAAATTTCTAATTTTTCAAAACAGCCCCTCTCTCCTACTCTCCCATTTTTCCTGAATAAAGTAAATATTATCCAGCATTTAATTGAACATATAATCCGTTATTTTTCATACCTTCCTTTATTATTAATTTACCTATTTCTGGTATGTTATCTATGTTGTTACTCTTACTTTGAACTTGTTCAGCTTGAGTTGCTAATACTTGTTCATAAGTATATTTTAATAAAGCTTTTTTTTCTTGTCCTATGTCAGTAGCAGAGTCATTACTATTTAACATATAATCCAAATTATAGGCATATAACTCTAAAGCTCTCAAAATTATTTCGACTTGTCCATCCAATAGATTTAACTCTACAGAATGAATATTGTTAGTATCGAATTTCACTTCTAAATCTTTCATGAGTTCCTCCTTATTATATCGTATTTAAGCACAATAAGCAAGAGCATCTTCCATTTTAAATTGTGCTAATGGATGCTCAAACATGACATCTTTAACTTCTTGATTGTCTAAATGAGTATAAATTTCAGTTGTATCAATATGAACATGACCTAACAATTCCTGGATAGTTTTAATATTTACTCCAGACCTATAAAGAAGAGTTGCACAGGTATGTCTTAATGTATGAACTGTATATACATTTTCATCAAGTTCTGCTTTTCTATATGCTCTTTTTACAATTTTATTTATTGTAAATTGACTCATCCTATATCCGTAGAATGTAAGAAATAGAGCATTATTGTGTTTTTTATTATTATCATGTGAATTATCTCTTATTTTCAAGTATTTAATAAGAGCATCTTTTGTTTTTTTATTTAAATAATTAGTTCTTTCTTTGTTACCTTTACCAATAATAGTGAATTTATTGTCATCTAAATTTATATCTTCAATATTTAGATTTTTGATTTCAGAGAGTCGTAAACCACAATTTAAGAATATATGAAGCATTGCATTATCTCTAATTTCAATTTCATCTGTACTATTTTTATAAAGATTAATAAGTCGTTTAGCTTCATCTAATGATAAATAATTAGGTAACTTTTTCTCAAGTTTTCTTTCACTATTAATTTTTTTAAATGGTTCTTTAAAAATAGTATGTTTTATGTTAAAAAGGTAATCAAAGAATGTTTTTAAATGTTCAATTTTTATAACTCTTGAATTATTCTGATAATGTGATTCTGCTAAAAAGAATATAAAACTATAAATATCACTATTATTTAGACTTCTAATTTCATTTAAGGTAATATCTTCTATAGTATTATATTTATTTTTAAATTTATGAACATTAATAAATTCTAAAAACTGTTCTATTGTAACAGTCATATTTTTTATATATACTTGTGATAGATTTCTAATTGCAACAAGGTAATTTGCAAAATCCTCAACAAATTTAGGTGTTTTTATTTCACTCATAGTATATTATTCCTTCCTATCTAAAATATTAAAATTTTGCATTAATTCTTTTAGTTTCTTATCAGAAACATGTGTATAGACTTGTGTTGCATCTAAAGATTCATGGCCTAGTATTATCTTTAGTACAAATATATTTGCATTAGCTTCATTGTAAAGAAGTGTTGCACCAGTATGTCTTAAAGTATGTGTATGATATTTTTTGCTTTCTTTTCCTTCAGCTTCAACTAATTCTACTAGTTCAGATTTGATAATATTTTGAACAGATCTTTTAGAAATTCTTTTTCCTCTTGAACTAAGAAATAATGCATTATAGTCCTTATTGCTTTTATCTAGTTTTGGACGTATTTTTATATAAGCGTTTATAGCTTCGCAAACAGCACTATTAAGATATATAATTCTTTGCTTATTTCCTTTTCCAGTAACCTTTAATGTTTGTTCGCTATTATCTATTTTTAAGTCAGACAAATTAATTCCTACTAATTCTGAAAGCCTTAAACTGCAATTTAAAAACAAACATGTTATTGCATAATTTCTTATTTTATATCTACAATCAGAATTTATGGCATTTGCTAGTAATTGTTTGCTTTCGTTTAAATCTAAATATTTAGGTTGCCTTTTTTCTATTGTAGCAGATTGCATCCATTTCGTTGGATTTACATTAATTAGATTATTAGTTTCTAAATATTCATAAAGTCTTTTCATTGAAGCTAACTTTCTATTCCTTGTTTTACTAATATTTTCTAAGGTATTATCCAAAAAAAACAAATAATTAGTTAAATCATTTTGATTCATTCTTTCTAAATCTGCTATTGTTACATCTGTTATTTCTATATTTCTAAAATCTTCCTTACTTATACTATTTAGTTTGTTTCTATCATTTAAATATAATTTAATATATCTAAACAAACATCTTAAATCGTAAAAAGTTTCATCGATAGTTGTCTGTGCACCAAAATCTATATATCTTTTGTATTTTAGATAATTATTAAGGAATTCTGGACTTTCTTTTTGATATTGCAAAAAAGACATACTTTTTCTAGCTCCTCTCGTGATATTCTCTGTAATAAATTTAGCATATCTTCTTTTGTAAAAACAAAGGTGCAAATCCACTATTTTTTTTGGATTTGCACACTTGACAAATATTTTCTTAATAATCAAATTCTCATAATAATACACAACAATATCATAAAAATTATAAATATATAATCATTGAAATAATATCTAACATATTTTTTCATTTAAAATGAAGAAAAAAAGTTTGTAAAAGATTCTTGATTATTTTTCTTTCATATCTACAGTTATCAAAAGTTTTTCTTTATTGGCTATAATTTCTTCTGCTATTTTCAATAATATGGTTTCATCTTGATGAACATTAAACATTGTCTTAATTTCTTCAATAAAATCATTAAGTGTTCTTTCTTTATTAGCACTATTATAAATACTATCTAATGCTAATACCACATAAGCAATACACCATTCTCTATCTATAAAAATTCTCTCCATTTTATTATTCCTCCGTTATAATTGATTTATTTTTTATTTTTATAATTATTTAGATAATTTATTTGTTCCTCATCTTCTCTTTGTATTTCTTCATTTGATTTATTTTTACTTCCTCCTAATATAACTAAATACATCATAACTGCAATTAATAATGATGTAAAAAAAATAATTATCCATAATATCTTCATCAATATATATTCCTCCATTTTTCTTTATTATGTTAAATATAATCTGTTTTATTTTAATTCATTAAATGGTAATCAGCTACATTACTCCTCAGGAATCTAACCTATCTGAACTCAGACTTGTTCTCATGGCTTGGGACGCTCTTAACGCTCGTTCTATGACTAAACAAGAGTATTATTATTTGCCTTTATTAGTTATCGCCTTATTGGTTGCTATCCAATATTTAAGTTTATATAGTTCTGCTTCTATATAAAACTAGCTCTTAATAAAGGATTTATTTAATGAATGTTATTTAATTTTCAATGTGCAATTTATCTCTCAAAAAACGAAATAAGTGAAAGAGTTTTTACCCCTTCACTTATTTGCTCACAAAATGCCGTTTTGTACTCCCCTATTCTTCAAAAAATTTTTTTATTTTTTTTAATCCTAGTTCGAGACTTTTTTGTATCTGACTTTTTTGTACCTTTTCTAGTTTAGCCACATCTCTTATCGTAATCTCATTTACAATATGTAAATCTATTCTTCTAAATTGTGTACTTGTCAGGTCTTTCAATGCTTCATTTACTTTTTCTTTTTCTATATTTTTTATAACAGTTTCCTCTACACTTTCAACTGGTTCAAATGCTCTTTTATACATATCCTCTTCTGTTAAGTCTGATTGTTCTAAATGTCTACTTGTTTCATTTTTTATTTTTATATATGTTTTTTTAGAATTGGTATAAGTATCAAATATATCTTTATCAATTTCAATTCTACAATCCTGTTCTACACTATCTCTAAAAGATATATAATATTTATCCTCATCCTCCACATATTCCAAAGTATAACTAACTACTTCGTATCGCACTTCTCTTTCCTCCTATTCATTTCATTTTTTTTGAAATGAACTCGGCGGATCACGACAGTGTCTTTCATTTGTATCTAAAAAAAAATTAAGTACACATGGAAAACACGCATACCTAATTTTTGAAAACAAACATGATAATTTTGTTAGAAAATATGTTATTCTATTAAATTTATTATAGCTGCTAACATTAGCAAAATTCTCTAACATATAAAGACTCCTTAAAGAAAATTGACTTAACAATTTCTAAAAGGAGCTTTCTTAATCTTTTGGGGGATATTTTTTACTCATCAAAGTCCGAAATATTTTTTGTAATTTTCCTCTGTTTCTATAAAATCTTTTGTAGTGTCTCCTTTTCAGACTTTGATTAAGTTAGCTGCATTATATTTCGATTTCCACAATCAGTGTTGAAAACGGCGATAAACGGGACACTTTATTTGATTTCTTTGTAATATTTTTCCATTTTTGTATTGTGTTTACATAATTTTAGTGATATAATATTGGTGAATTTAATTATTTTTTGTTTTTTTTGGGGGTGTCTAAAGTAAATGATAAAAGTTCTTGTCGCTGAAGAAAATGTTGCAGAAGCGAATAAATATTGTAGGTATTTATCAAAATGCCGTGATTTAAAAATTAAAACTGTAAATAGCGGAGATCAAGCATTATCTACTTACTTGAAAATAAAACCGAATATATTTATTTTAGATTCACACTTCAATGATATAAATTCAACCGAAATAATTGATAGATTATCTATAACTTATAATGAAGGAAATAATTCTAATATACTTTTGACTGCTAACTCAGCTGAAGAACAGGTTACTTTCGTTAATGTATCTAAAATCTATAAATTTTTTAAAAAACCTGTTAAACTACGAAATTTATATAATACAATTAGTCAAATGAACGAAAAATATAAATATGATGATTTTAATGAAAATGAAATGAATGTACTATTACGAGAATTAGGATTTGTTATAAACTCTCCTTGTACTGATCTTATGATAGAAGCAATTACCGAATGTTATCATTTTACATATTTAATACATGATTTAAAATCTTTATTTGAAATACTCTCATATCATCATAAAGATATGGATGAAGAAGCAATTCGTTCTTCACTTAGAACATCATTGAAACCATTAAATAGAAAAAGGCATATATTACAAAATCATCCTATTGTAATGCAATTTGAACAAGAAAAAAATATATCGCCTGGAAGATTTTTAGATGTCTTTGTTGGTTATCTACACATACAAAAAAATCAAGAAATATTTTTTTAGATTTTAAAATATTTCTTGATTTTTTATTATTTTTATTGTTCTTTGCTTTCTTTATATTCTTTATATTGTTCCAAAATAAATGGTACTTCAAATTGATATTGTTCTTCAGATATTATTGCATTAAATTTTCGACCTGCAATATTATAAATTTTTTCAATTTCATTTTTAGGCATTTCCTCTGCAAATATATTGAATACTGGAATATCGCTATCTAATTTTTCTTTTGACTTCTTTACTATCTCAAATCCATTCATATCTTCCATTTCAAATTTAGCAAATACCATTTCAGGTTTCAAGTCAATAATCTTATTATATGTTTCTATTCCATTTGTAGCTGTAGCAACTACATCAGCAAATCCCAATTTCTTTATTGAATCTACTATTGTATTTCTAATTTCTTCATTATTATGAGCAATTATAGTCCTAATTTTATTCTTTCCACTTATTCTTTCAAAGTCGATGACTTCTTGCTCTAATGCATTTCCTAAATAATTATCTTTTCCATTTTGTGTTTGGATAATATCTGCATTTGGAAGAACTACTAAACTCTTTTCAAATTCAGATTGTTTTTTATATTGGACAACTTTTATATTTTCATACTTTCTTAGTTGATTAACTTTGCTTTCTAATTCAGCTTCAGTTACTCCAAATAAATCTTTATTTTCTAATGCTCTTTCTCTTATAGGCATAAATTTTAAAAATTTCCATTTTTCTATTTTATAATTATTTAAAAATTCTCCTAATTCTTCTAATTTCTCTATACTTTTATTAGTAATTACAGTATTTATTCCTACTTTAATTTTTTTGTTTTTAGTTTTCTCTAATACTTTTTTTATAATTTCTAAATGATTATTCTTTTTTCCTAATAATACATTTATATTGTTATCAGTAGAGTCAATAGATAAATTAATTTCATCTAAATTGTTCAAAATATCTTCAACATATTCTGTGTCATTTTCAGCAATAAAAATACCATTGGTAACAAGTTTATTGATTATCCCTTTTTCCTTTGATAATCTCATTAATTCATTAATTCTTGGATATAATACTGCCTCTCCACCTGTCCATGTTAAATGTGTCAATCCATTGTTAATTAGATTATTTAATACCTTTTCATTTTCTTCAAAGGATAAATCTGCTATATTATTAAATCCAAAACAATATTTACATCCTTGATTACATTTAGTTGTTATTTTCCAACATACTTTATTTTTACTATACATATATACATCCTCATTTCATATATATTTTTATACAATAACATTATATGTGAAGTAACACAAAAAAACTATTCTTTTTTTATTAAGAATAGTTTTATTTTAATTAACATAATTTTATATTTTTATTATTCTTTATTTCTTAAATAGTTTTTAATAAATGATTTTGACACTTTTGAAAGTTCGCCTTTTAAGTATATTAAGTTTAATTTTACACTTGGCAATTTTATTGGCAATTCTACTTCATACAGTTCTTTAGCTTCTAATTCTCTTTTTACTGACTTTTTAATAACATATGCTATTCCCATGTTTCTTTTAACTGCATCTACTCTTACTTCTGTAGCATCAGACATCATGTCGCTTTTTATATCAACATTATACTCTCTTAATGTTTCCTTTAAGCATTGAGTTGTCTTTGTATTTTCAAGATTTAATATACAATTTAAATCTTGTATTTCTTTTATATCTTGAATTATTAATGGAGCTTTTGAAACAAATATGTTTTCTATTTTTAATATTTCTTCAACAACTACATTAATTCTATCCAAATCACTATCTATTATAGCAAAGTCTATCTTATGTTCTTGTAATAATTCAAGCATTTTATTAGTATCGGCTTCACATACTACTTTTATATTTATTTTTGGATACTGTCTCTTTACTTTTTCAATTTTATCCATTAAAAAATATGTTGTAAAATGAGATGGACAACCTATTGTTATATTTCCAGTCTCTATATTATTCTTATCTTGAGCCATCTTTTCTGCAAAATCGAAACTAGAGATTGACTTACTTACTATTTCATATAATTCTTTTCCATCTTCTGTTATTTTAAGTCCTTTTGGTTCTCTATTAAATAGTTTTAGTCCTAACTGATTTTCTAAGTTTGATATTTGAGTACTTATATTAGGAACAGACACATCTAATTTTTCAGATGCATCAGATAAACTTTTTGATTCGACAACTTTACAAAAAATCTTATACAAGTTTAAATTGACATTTGACATATTATACACCATCCTCTGAAATTTGTTTAAGTTTCATTTCAGCTTTTTTTATAAAATAATCTTTAGTATCCAATGGAAGTTTTAATTCATTTAGCTTTTCTTTTAATTTCTCTACTGTATTCAAATCTTCATTAGTTTCTACTGTTTCGATTTCAATTAGTTTTTCTCCATCTTCTATATCTTTTAATGCAATATTTAATCCTTCTTTTCCATAAACAATGTTGTTTTCTTTAATATTCATTATTTCTTTATACCCTATAGCATTTAAAAATTTTTTGCCATCATTTATATTACTAATATCACAATCAATATTCTGTTGGCTAATAATATCTCCATTACTTGCTATATTCTTTTTCTTATAGGTCATTTTAAATACTTTGTGTTTATCTGACATATATTGAGTAATATCTCTTATTAAAATGGAATGTTTTAATATTTCTCTTGGCGTTAATTTATGAATATCTATATCTTTAGGTATAAAATAAGTATCATCCAGTAAGAATCTATCTACTATTTCAAACCCTTTGCTTTCGATAATATTGCAAAATTCTTTTATACTACATTTTAATTTTACAGTTATTTCATTACTCATTCTAAATTTCTCCTACAAAATATTGCGTTTGACACTCTTTAATTATACCATATTATGTCAATTTAATCAAGTGAAATCAGCTTATTTTCCATTTATATGCTTATCTAATTAATCTATCCTATTGTTTCAACTATGTTTTTTCCAATTTCTTTACTATATTTTTCATATTTTGCTGCGAACTCTTTACAAGATATTTCTATAACTTCTCTTCCTAAGCAAATTTTCACTTTATCCATTTTTATTGCATTCGACATTCCTAATGAAACTATTAATAAACAACATTTTTCTACAACTTCTTTTCCAAAGTCAACTAAATTTTCTCCCTTTCCTTCCTTTGCAATTTCTGTAATGAATTTATAATATAATTCATCTCCTAATAAATTATTAGCCATATCAGCATAATTAACATTTTTCATAATCTTGTACCTCCTATTTTTTTATACTACTATTGTAATATCATTATATTAGCATTTTCAAGTTCAAAAAAAAATTTCTTAAAAATAGCAATAAACATAGAAAAATACAGGGGTTGATGTACTTTTCTATGTTTATCATTTTTTGAAAATTTGACCTAAAAATCAGAAAAATATAAATATTTATAGAAAAAGGAGTAGCAAAACTCCTCTTTCTATGTTATGCAGCTTTATTTAACACTTCTTTTTCCCAATTATTTAAAAATCTTATTTGATTATTGTTAGGATTTCCATTATTCTTTGTCCTACTTTGTACTATTTTTCTTTCTTTTACTTCTATTGTTACAAGTGATTTATTTGGTGTACTCGCTTCTCTCATAAAATATATATCACATTTCCCTTTTGCATACTTTTCAGCATAATTTCTTACACAATGATTTTGTTGAGTACTTTCATCTTCTAAGGATATAAAACTTTCTGCTGGCATTACAATATATTTTTTATTACTATAGGTATTTTGCTTTAATTGTTTATATCTTCTATTTATTGCTCTATTTATCTTTGCATTGTTTTTTATAAGTATTTGTCTTGAATATTCATCATGTTTCTCTTTCAGATTTTTTGGAAATAGATATTTTTTATTTTTCAAATTCATTTTTAGTTTTTCTAAAAATCCCAAATAATCTATATACATCTGTATATCAAAATTTCTTTTATTTTTTGCATATTCTGCAAACTTTTCAATTGAGACATATTTTTTGACTTTTTCTAAATCAGAGATATAAAATTTGCTTAAAACTTTTATATTTTCAATATTAGGCTTTTTATACATTTTTAAGATGTTCAATTCATTTCTATCTATGTTATTTCTTTTCATAAATTCGTAATAGCTTTTGTCTACTCCAAATCTTTCTTTAAAACTTTTGCCTTTATTAAAATCTCCAGAACAAACTGCTAATTTATACAATCCCATTTTTGCTAATAATTCTGTGCTAGGAAAATTATTTAATAAATGATATTTTATATCAATTTCATCATTTTCCTTTGCTATTTTCCACAATTGAGAATATTTAAGTTCTGTATTTTTAAATAGTTCTTCTAAGTTTTTATCATATACTTTTCCATAAGTATCTAATGATCTATAATATTTATTATACCATCTCCACTTTTTTCCTGTTTTTGTGTGATTAATAAATAGTTCACCCCACATAGTGCCTACTGCCCTATCATTAGCAAATTCCATTACATTTTTCATATCCTTATCTATAACTATTCTTCCATACTCTGCTGGTTTAGAATGATATATTTCATTTTTTGTATATTTAGTAAATATCTCAAACAATCGTATTACCCATTTATCTTCTAATCTATCAAGCAAAACTAATACATCTTCAAATATATGAAAACTATAATTACTTTGTTTTATCAAATAAGTATTATGGCATTTAGGACACTTATCATATTCATTAATTTTTTTATTTGTTTCAAATTCTGTATTACAATTTCTACAAGTACATTTTCCCTTTGTTTTTATAATAAAGTTTTGTTTTTCTTTCTGTTTCTTAACAAAAAAATACCAACCTTGTGGCATTTTTAATTCTTTATCTATTCTCTCCATTAATATTCTGTATGCTTTCTTTAAATAAGCCATATATTATCACTTTCCTTTCATTTATTAAGCTACATTTAATATGTTCTTTTCCCATAAATTCAAAAACTCTTTTTCTTCTTTATTAATCGCTGTATTTCTTTTTTCATATTTTTGTCTTACTTTTCCATCCAATACTTCAACTGTTACTAATGATTTATCTGGATTTTTTAACTTTCTTAAAAAATATATATCAGTAATACCATTAGCATATTTTTCACTATAATTACTATATACGCAATTATTTTGTTGATTTGATTCATCTTTCATATCATTTAAAGTTTTTGCGGGTCTAATACAAAACTTATTATCTTTATAGTTATTCCTTTTTAATTCTTCATATCTTTGCTTTATTTTCTCATCTAACAACTTATTTTCAGCAATTTTAACTTTTTTCATACTTATATCATGTGCTTCAGAAAAATTTGCTGGTAATAATTTCTTTTTAGTAAGTGGTATTCCTATTTTCATTAAATTATCTATATAATCTAAATAAAGTTGAATAGAAAAATTATTTTGTGTTTTTGAATATTCAGCCAGTTTAACTAAACTTATATAGTTATTTGCTTTTTCTAAATCATTTAAATTAGAAAATGATATTCTTAAAAGACTTCTTATTATTTCTATATTAGGTCTTTGAATCAGTTTTAATACATATAATTCCTCATATGATATATCGTGTTTCTTCATAAAATCATAAAAGTTCTTTTTTACTCCAAACCTTTTTTCAAAACTTCCTTTTTCAAAGAACCATTCAGCATGATTTAATGCTAAATTATATAATTTTAATTTTAGTAAGAGTTCAAAACTTTCATATTTTGCCTTTTCAAATATGTTATAAAAATTGTTATATCTAACATCTTCTAAATGATTGATAGCATCACCTAAAGGTATATATTGATAAATAGTTCCTTTTTTCTTTTCATCTATATCTCTAAGATAGATAGCATCATATCCTTTATGCTTATAATATTCTCCTGCAAATACTCTCCATTTTTTTATTTCTTCATCATGATATATATTTATTCCCTTTGGACATCTGTTATTTAATAAAGTAATATCATATTCAGGTACATATCTAGCAAATTCTGCAATACTATTTGTGAATCTTCTAATCCTATTATTATAATATCTATATACTTGAAAATATCTCATAACTAATTTATTATTAATATTATCAACTATTGCTACATTATATAAGAAGAAGTAATTTTTTAGATTACTTCTTTTTATTTCATATTTTTTTCCGCAAAATCTGCATATATCATGATATTTGTAATTTCTATCACTTAATAGTTTTCCATATGAATATTTTCCACAATGTGTGCATTCATATTCTTCTTTTCCATGTTCTATTAATAAATTATGCTTTATTGTACTTTCTTGTATGAATTTCTTCCACTCTCTAGTTAATTTTTCTTTTTTAGGCATCTTTTCTATAAATTCTCTTATTTCTTTTTTTACATACACAATTTGTTCCTCCTTATTAAGCAGCAAATAATGATATTTGTTCTATATCTTCTTTTTTACTGTTATCACTAGTATTTTCGTTATTATCATCAATGTCAAAAATAGATCCAAAGTTATCCTCGTTTTCTTTAGTTTCAACTTTACTTACATCTCCATGTTTTCCCCTATCTAATCTGGTTTCTTTAATTCCTAACTCTTTATTTGATTTCATAAAATATTCTTTAGCCCATTTGAATACTACTGCATCTTCTATAACAGCTACTCCACTTTTTGCTTGTTTCTTTGCTGTATCTTTAATATATGTAGCCATATCTTTTAAGTTCTTTTCTTCATTTAAAAATGCTTCATTCATTTCTGTTTGAAGCATTAAATGATTTACAATAATAATTAAATATTTATCTTTTTGACCTTCTAGCATTTCAGCTAATCTCTTTATACCTTCCATTCCTATTCCTACCTTTTTATAAATTTATACATTTTCTATTTTGTTAGCTTTTTTAATGTATTTTCTAATATTTTAATAGCATTTTGCCATCCTGTTACATATTCATATTTTTTAAAATTACCATTATCATCTAATATATTTACTTGCCATAATCCATCTATGTCAAACCACTCTTGTATGTGTTTTGTACCTTTCATAGTAGTTGTAGTTGCTCTTAAATCTGAAATATTAGGAGTATAAATTTCTACATCTGCTCCTCCATTTCTACTTATTACATTATATTTAAATGGTTCTGGTAGTTTAAATTCTTTTTCTATTTTTTTTCTTTGAGCTTTATCTATTTCTTCTCTTTCCATCATTTCATCAAAATAATATTCAGACCAATATTTTAATATTTCCTCATAATATTCCTTGTCTATTGCTGTGAATTTTAATTCAACTATATCATCATTGGCACTGGCCATACCACCTGCTTCTAATACTATGTTCCCTTCTGGATTTACCCATATAGCACCTCCTTCATCATCTCTTAGTACATTTACATATTCACACCCTCTTACATTTGGTAACACATACAATATTTTAGTATCGTTAATATAATTATCTTCCATTATTTCTTCATCTACAGTTATATTACCTAAATTTTTTATTTTGTCTTTGCAATAATCCATAAATAGTTGTTTATAATTTGATTTTTCTTTTTCTATACTCATCTATTTCTATTCCTCCTATTATTAAATAAATTAAGAGATGAATTTTACTTCACCTCTTATACAATTTTTTAAAATATATTACCTTCAAATATTGAATCTCCATCTTCTTTTGGTTGCCATATTAAAAATGTATTAACTTTATATTGTCCTTCATCAGATATTGTAGCTTGTCCGCTTAAACTATCTAAGTATTGTGTACCTGCTTTTGATTTAGATATATACATATAATATCTTGTAGAAATAAATTGTTCATCTATTTCTTCTTTATAGTTACAGCTTAGTACTAATAGTGCATTCATTGCCTTTGCTTTTTCTTTTAGCAACTTTATAAATAATTTCTTTATTGTGTTTCTCTCACCTTCATTCCAGATATATATGCTTTTTCTAAAAATAAAGTCAAATATTATTTTTTGTCCTCTAATTCTTCTTGTGTGCTTTCTTCTACATCAATAAAATTTATAGATTTGTTATTTCCTTTTTCTTTATTATAGCTTCCTTTCGTTAGTCTAACCATTGCTCTCGCAACAATTTTATTATTTATTTTAGCATACAAAACTTTTTTGTTACTA